>CAYRFT010000098.1:0-6444 GCA_964423585.1 uncultured Parabacteroides sp.
CCCCCGCGCTTCTTGTCATTGGAAACTTTAAAACAGAAACATGAAAAAATCCGTGGCGGCACATTCTTTCTTCCTTTTTTTGAAAAAATTGGTAAATTTATTATTTTTGTAAGCAAAACACCCGAGGCAGGCAGATAAAGGTTCTGCTGCCTGTCGGAGGGCAACGTGAGAGAATTGACAGAACCAGTTTAAAAATCATGCTAATGGTAAGATTTAAAAGTAAAAGGGAAAAGTTGTGGCTTCAATGCGCAACTTGGGTCATGTTCCTGCTGGGCAATGCCATGACATTTGCCCAAACAAGAGTAACCGGTACCGTAAAGGACAAGCTCGGGGCGCCGCTTCCTGGTGTGAACGTGCTGGAGGTCGGGACAACGAACGGCAACATTACGGATATCGACGGGAAGTATGACATCACGGTGGAGAAGGGCAAAACCTTGCGCTTCTCGTACATTGGCTTCGTGTCTCAAGACATCAAGGCGGACCGGTCCGTCATCGATGTGGTGTTGGCCGAAGATGAACAGGCTTTGGACGAATTGGTGGTCATCGGGTATGGCAGCATGCAGCGCAAGGATGTCACCAGTTCCATCACGACGGTCAAGGCCGAGGACTTGAATGTCGGGGTGTTCTCCGACGTGGCAAGCATGCTGCAAGGCAAGGCGGCGGGCTTGAGCATCACTTCTTCCGGCGACCCGAACGGCTCGCCGAGCATCACGCTCCGCGGCGCGTCTTCGTTGCGTGCCAACGGAGGAATGTCGCCCTACTATGTGGTTGACGGCATTCCGGGCGTGGATGTTTCGATGGTCGCTCCCGATGACATTGAAAGCATCGATGTCCTCCGCGACGCCACCGCCACCGCCATCTACGGTTCGAAAGCGGCGAACGGTGTCATCATCATCAACACGAAAAAGGGAAAACTCGGGCAGGATCGCGTCAACCTGACCTATAGCGGCTACGTGGCGTTCGACAAGATCCTGAAGAAGTTCGACATGGCCACGGCCGACGAGCTGCGGGCTTATGCCAAAGAAAACGGCAAGACGTTTGATAACGACATGGGCGCGAACACGGACTGGCAGGACGAAGTGCTCCGCACGGCCGTGAGCCACAACCACAACGTGTCGATAACCGGCGGCACGGACAAGACGACCTACATGGCAAGCATCAACTACCAGAACCGCGAGGGTGTCGTCTTGGGCACCAAGATGGACCGCCTCAACGTGCGTTCGCTGGTTTCGACGAAAGTGCTCAAGGACCATCTGGAAGTCTCGGTCGGCGTGAATTCCCGCTACGGGAAATCGCAGGGAGTCCCCATGGGCACGGACGGGGTGTCGGTGCTGGATGCCATGAACTACTTCTCGCCGGGACTTCCCGTGCGGAACGAAGACGGCACATGGACGCAAGCCACGGGAAGCCAGAACATGAACCCCTTGTCGCTGATTTACGAGGACACGTCGGAAACCATCTGGAAGAACACGCAAGTCATCGGCAAGGCCTCCTTGGAGATTATCAACGGCTTGAAGTGGAGTGCCAACTATTCGTTCTCCAACAGGCAGAGCACGTATAGCGAATACCATTCGCACAACACCCAGCAGCCGGGCATCAACGCGCAAAACGGACAGGCGAAGCGCAACACTTACTTCGGCCATGAGCATGTGTTCGAGACTTACGGCAACTATGATACCACAATCGACGATGCCCATAAGATTTCCGCCATGGTGGGTTATTCCTGGGAAGAGAAGATGTCGAACGACGGTTTCGGCCTGACGGTGCATGATTTCTACGACGATGTCCTGAAATGGTACCAGTTGACTTATGCCAGCTCCATCGAGGGCATCCCGGCCATCGAGAGCGGCACGAAAGAAACCGTGCGGAACATTTCGTTCTATGGGCGTATCGGTTATTCGTACAACAGCAAGTATATGCTCCAGGCCACCGTGCGGCGCGATGGCTCTTCCGTGTTCGGGAAGGACAACCGCTGGGGGACGTTCCCCTCGGTCAGCGTGGCGTGGAACCTCACGGAGGAAGAATTCATGAAGGACCAGAATTTGTTCAGCAACCTGAAAGTCCGCGCGGGTTACGGTGTCAGCGGCAACGCCCTCGGTTTCGGCGCATACACGCCATACGAGACTTACGGCGCATCGGGCTTCTTTTCCTACAATGGAAAGAACTGGCGCACGTTGGGTGCCACCAAGAATGCCAACCCCGACTTGAAGTGGGAATCGACGGGCATGTTCAACGCGGGCGTGGATTTCGCGATCTTCGACGGGCGCCTCAACGGGACCATCGAATTCTATCACAAGAAGACCAAAGACTTGATTTGGGAATATCCCGTCTCCACTAACCTTTATCCGTTCGACCGGATCCAGGCCAACGTGGGCGAGATGACCAACAACGGTGTCGAAGTAACCCTCAACGCCATCCCGGTAAAGACGGCCGACTTCGCATGGAACTCGACGCTGACGTTGTCGCACAACAAGAACACGGTGGACAAGTTGTCCAACGAGAAGTTCCAGACGGGAAGGTTCACGCAAGGAGACCCGATGGTTGTCGGCGTATCGGCTGAAGGATACACCCAGCGCATCATAGAGGGCGAACCGCTCGGCACGTTCTACACCTTCGAGTTTGCCGGATACCAGGACGGCATCGCCGCTTATTACAAGAGAGACCCGGAGACGGGAGAACGCACCGGCGAACTGACGACCGACCCCGAGTATGCCGACCGCACCATCACCGGCTGCGCCCAGCCCAAGCTGAACCTCGGCTGGAACAACACGTTCACGTGGAAGAACTGGAATGCCACCGTCTTCCTGACCGGCGTGTTCGGGAACGACATCTACAACGGGGCGCGGGCCAACTACACAAGCCCCGAAATGTACACCGCCGGGAAGAATATGCTGAAAGAGTTCATCTACGACCGTCCCGCGACGGACATTTCCAACAACCGCCCCTCCGACCGTTTCATCGAGAGCGGCTCGTACCTCCGCCTGTCGAACCTCACGCTGGGCTACACTTTCAAGGACTTGGGCGGCTGGCTGCAGAACGCGCAACTGTACGTCACCTGCAACAACCTGTTTACCATCAGCGGGTACAAGGGGCTTGACCCGGAAGTGAACATGGGCGGACTGGATCCGGGCGTGGATATGCGGTGGAGTTCTTATCCCCACACCCGCTCGACATTGATAGGTTTAAAGGTTAATTTCTAAACATCATCAGACTAAGCAATATGAAAGCAGATATGAAATCTTTATTAGCGGTTTGTTCCGCCGCACTGATGGCCGGATGCACGGACTTGGATGTCGATATTGAATCCCAATATACGGAATACCCGTCCGACAACGAGATTGCGGTGGAAGCCAAGATGGCGGACGTGTATTACCACCTCCGCGACGTGTTCGGCCGGAGGTACATGGAGGCGCAAGCCTTGTCGAGCGACCAATATACGGCCGTCTCTTACGGGGGCGGATGGTATGACAGCGGCGCTTATGCGCACCCGAGCCTCCACGACTCCAAGCCGGAGGATGCCACCATCGACTGGATGTCTGTCGTCATCGGCGGCATCACCAAGGCCAATACGATCATACGCGACTTGGGCGGCGACGAGGCCGGAGAGACCATTGCGCCCGCCCGTGCCATGCGCGCCTTCTTCCATTTCATCCTGATGGACTCGTGGGGAGACGCGCCCGTCCTGGACCACCTTCTCGGGGAAGGCGAGCTGATTGACCGCTCGCCCCGTGCCGACGTGGCCCGCTTCATCGAAAGCGAATTGCTGGAGATTATCCCCCAGCTCACCGACGAGGTGAACGACAACACCTATGGCAAGCCGAACAGGTGGATGGCGGAAGCCCTCCTGGTGAAGCTGTACATCAACTGGGCCGTCTATACGGCGCCCTCCGTGGACCAATATGACGCGGCCTCCGCCGTCAACGAGAAGCTTGACGACTGCATCGCGCACTGCGACGCGATCATGCAATCCGGCAAGTTCAACCTCGGCTCGATGCCTTACGCCGAGAAGTTCTGCCCGAAAAACGGCTCCCACGTGGAAGACTTCATCTACGCCATGCCCTACGACACCTACACCGCGCAGGGCATGCAATACGGGCGCGCCTTCGCCTGGAAGAAGGCGGGCGACGTGGACAGGAGCTATTTCGGCATGAAGCTGAGCCAGACGGCGGGCGGATACCTGACCATGACTCCCGAGTTTTCCGAACTCTTCTGCCTCGAAGGCGACCAGCGCAACGACTGCATCCTCCGGGATACCGTCCACGTGTACAACCCCGCCACTTACCAGCCGACCTCGGAGGTGGCCTTGGACCTGGACGGCAATCCCATCGTGCTGACGAAAACCATCACGCTGGTCAAACCCGATGACCCCATGCTGGACATAGGCGACAACGCCACGGGATACAACCAGGGCTACCGCTCGATCAAGTTCTTCGTGATCGACGACGACTTCAAGAACGGGAGGAACCAGTCGAACGACCTGCCCATCTTCCGCTATGCCGACATCCTGCTGACCAAGGCGGAGGCCATCGTGCGCGGCGGGAACCCGACCAACGGAGACTCCCCGATGAGCCTCCTCAACCAAGTCCGCACGTATGCCAAAGCCCCGCAAGTGGCGGCCGACCCGTCGCTGCAGGACCTGCTGGACGAGCGGGGACGCGAATTCTTCGATGAAAACTGGCGCAGGAACGACATGATCCGCTTCGGCACTTACGAGGGAGAGTTCTTCCCCCACTATCGTGACTTCCCGACGGCCAACTTCGACAAGACCCACCGCGTCTTCCCGTTGCATGCCGACGTGTTGAATACGAACCCGAACTGGAAGCAGAACCCCGGTTACTGATCCTCCATGAGGGGAAGCCGGGCGGCGGCCTGGCTCCCGGATGCTGAAACGAAGCCTTGCACAGGCCTGCGGCCGTGACATCCCGCGGGAGGCGTGCAGGGCTTTCGCGCATCCCGCCGGGGCAAGGGGCGGGCGGGCAACGCCGGGGCCTTTTTTCTCCGCGAAAAACGAGGCTGATATGAAAAAGAAAGTTACATTTGCGATGCAGAACCGCAAAGATTACCAAGCATCATTTTTTTAATACGCACTATGATTGACACAAGCAAAAACGCGACGCGAACGGGCACGAAGGTCCAACTTTGCGTCATGATGTTCCTCCAGTACATGCTGAGCGCCGTGTGGTGGGTCCCCCTGGCCGCCTATCTGTCGCACACCCTGAGACTCGAAGTTTACCAGATTTCCCTGGTGCTGAGTTCGATGGCCATCGGGGCCATGGCCTCTTCTTTTGTCGGCGCGATAGCCGACCGTTATTTCCCCGCCGAGAAGATACTGGCGGTACTGAACGTGCTGACGGGCGTTTCCCTGCTCGCCGCCGCCCGGCAAGGCTCTTTCCCGGGGCTGATGGCCGGCGTGGTGATGGCGATGCTGTGCCACATGCCCACGCAGAGCCTCACGAGCACGATCGCCATGCGGCACACGCCCGCCGAGCAGTTCCCGCGCATCCGTATGTTCGGGTCGGTGGGCTGGGTGGCGTCGGGCGTCTTCAGCATCGTCGCCCTGCACTTCCTGCACCTGCCGGCCTTTGACGATACCAACCTGCCGATGTACTGCGGGGCGGCCGTCTGCTTTGCCGCCGCCCTGACGAACCTGCGCCTGCCGCATACGCCTCCCGCCACCTCGGCGAAGGCATCCATTTCCTGGATGGACATCACGGGCTTCAGCGCCTTTTCGCTGATGAAGGACAAGAACTACCGGGTCTTCATGATATTGACCTTCCTGTCGATCATCCCGTTCACGTTGTATCACGTCTATGGCTCGATGATTCTGGCCGACGAGGAGGTGCGGAACATCACCGTCACCTTGAACCTGGGGCAACTGGCCGAGATGTTCTTCTTGGTGATCACCACGTCCATCCTGCTGAAGTCGGGCATCAAGAAGACGCTGATATACGGTCTGGCGGCGTTGTTCGTGCGCTATTTCGCCTTCTTCCTCGGGGCGGGCACCTCCATGCAGTGGTTCTATTACATCGGGATCATCGTCCACGGGCTGATTTTCGGCCTGTTCTACGTGGGCGGGCAGGTTTATACGGATCAGGTGGCGCCAAAGGAGATGAAAGCCCGCGCGCAAGGCCTTTTGTTCTTCCTCGTGTGGGGCATCGGGTTCCTTGTCGGCACGTTGTGGAACGGATGGCTGATCGACCTGTTCCGCGACGGCGGGAAATGCGACTGGCCCGTGTTGTTCCTGATTTCGTCGGGCGTGTCGCTGGTCTTGCTGCTGTCGTTCGTGTTTGCCTTCAAGCCCGTCGGGCTGAAAAGGGGAGAGGAATCCTCCTCCCGCTCCTGAACGGGGCCTCCCCTGTCCGCCCGGCAGGTCCATTCCTTAAAGATTTTGGGTGAAAAAGCCGCTTTCCGGCCATGTTCTTCCCGGAGAAGGGGTGAAAATGA
>CAYRFT010000099.1:0-6398 GCA_964423585.1 uncultured Parabacteroides sp.
GCCGGCGTTTTAGCCTAATCCCTCTTCCTGCTTCATCGCCTGGCGATGGACCGGTCGGAGTGCTCTTCCTGCTTCATCGCCTGGCGATGGCCCAGTTGCAGGCTTGCAACTGCTTCATCGGGTGGCGATGGACCGGTCGGAGTGCTCTTCCCGCTTCATCGCCCGGCGATGGGACTTTCCGAGCCCTCGGATTCTTTCATCGCCTGGCGATGAGACTTTCCGAGCACTTTTTATCCTCCGGCCTGCATGGAAGTAGCGGCAAAACCGCTATATTTGCAAAGACGGGATGCCCGGGGCCGATTCCCGCTCCCGACTCCCGCCCGTGCGGTCCGCACGGCTGTTCTTTTGCAATGGAAAGGAAAACGTATGAGATTTTTTCGGGTCATATTCCAGTCATTTTTTCTGACAGTCCACGTGGTGGTTGCCATCCTGTTCCTTTTGTCCGCATTCTCCGACAGGATTTCACCCGAGTCGTTCATGCCGGGCGCTTATTTGGGATTGGGGTTTCCCGTGTTCTGCATCTTGAACTTGTGCCTGACCTGCTACTGGCTTTTCACGAAAGAGCGGCGTTTTGTTTGGATAGGCCTGCTTTCCGCCTTGCCGTGCTGGGGGCAGGTGAAGCTGTATTTCCCTTTCCATTCGCGGGCGGATGGCATCCCCCGGGAAAACACGATCAAGATTCTTACCTATAATATAATGTCGTTTGGCTATAAGCCCCACACGAAGGAGAATCCGAATCCGACCATCGGGTATATCGCCCGGTCGGGAGCCGACATCGTCTGCCTGCAGGAGTATGCGGAAGACACGCAGGGCAAGTTCCTGACCCGGGAGAAAATCTACAAGGAACTGGACATGTATCCCTATCGTTCGATTGTCTATTTGAAGCGTGACAGGCGGTTGCGCTACGGGATAGCCGTCTTTTCCAAATACCCGATAGAGAAGAGCCGGCGTATCAACTACGACAGCCAGTTCAATGCTTCGACGATGCACACCATACGGGTCAAGGACAAGAAGGTCACGTTGGTGAACAATCATCTCGAGTCTTTCAAACTGACGTCGGAAGATCGTTCCCGCTATGCGTCCCTCATCAAGGAAATGGATTCGGAGAGCCTGGGCTACTTGAAAGGGACCATCCAGCAGAAGCTGGGGGCGGCCTTCAAAATCCGCGCCGTGCAGGCCCGGAGCGTGGCCAAGGCGATCGCCGGTTCATCCAATGAATATACGGTCGTGTGCGGGGATTTCAATGACACGCCCGTTTCGTATGCGCATCACACGATAGGGAAAGGGTTGATTGACGCCTTTTCGGCATCCGGCAGAGGCATGGGCGTTTCGTATAATGAGAATCTCTTCTGGTTCCGGATCGACCATATTCTCTGTTCGCCCAACATAAGGCCTTATAATTGTACGGTGGAGCATGTCGGTTATTCGGACCATTATCCCATGTGGTGTTACCTGCAATTGGAATAATGGCCGGGGCATTCATTCCATGTCCTCGTCTAACGAATTGAATACGTCGCCGAACAGGCTTTCGGCAAAGAAATAGGTGGCATTGCAGAACAGCTCCGGGTCCTTGACCTGGGGGATCTTGTTGCCCTTGCCGCCGCCGGCAATGATGTCTTCTGCCGGTATGTCCTTATGCTTCTTTTTGTTTTCAGGGTCGTACTCGTATTTGATATCCGTCACGCTGGCCGTATATTTCCCCTCGAAGCATTCGATGTACATGTGGTAAGTGACCATCGTCTTGTCCGTGTCGTTGAGCAGCAGTTCCACAGTCGTGCTGACAAATATCGTATATTTCTTTCTGTTTGCGACGACATTCGAGAGGAATACGTCTTTCCCGTAATTCTTCCTGGCCCATTTGCAGATGCCGTTGAAGATGGCCTTTTGGCTCATGCCATCCATATCCACCTGTTCCTCATAACATATTTTCCCGTTCTTCATCGGGGAACAAACGGCCACGGAGTCTTTGTGCACCTGCGCGGAGACAAACACGGGGAACAGGAGCAGCAACGCTATAATGATTTTCTTCATCATCAGTTTATTTTATCCATACATTTAAGATTTCTCCGATGACCACCGCCTGATTGTTGCTGTCCGGAGTCTGGCCTTGCATCTTGCATTCCACCATCATCCAGACTGCGTCTTGTGCAAACGGCTTCTTGGAGAACAGGATGGTATAGGTTTCGCCATTTTTGACACCCTTGCAGAAAGCGGAATTGGCATCCGCCGAGAACGAAGCGATTTCCTTGCCAAAGAGCGTGCTGAAACCTTTCCATTCGGCTTTGCTTTCGCTGAGGTTGTTGTCGGCCATCTTTATGCGCATGTCGCTATCCTGCGAGAGCTGTTTCAACGTATTGGGAATATTGGCGGCATCCATCCTGGTAAATCCTGCCGGAGCATTCTGGATAGGAGCAGGCTGGACAGGAAGCGCGTCTTCTTTTTTTACCGGGTTTGTTTCAGCCTCGGTTGCCGGCATCGGGCTTGCGGCCTGTGCCTGCATGGCCTGTTGTCCGAATGCATTCACGGCACCGGTAAACAGTTCATCCGCGAAATCGACGGTTTTGCGACGGAACTTCCCGCTGATGCGGTTCAGTTTCCCTTTGCGGATGCTATTTTCGTCTGTAATCCATTCCTCTGCAACGTATCTTTCCGGTTCTCTCTGATAAGCGACATCATACTCATAACGGATATTCGTCAGTTTGATGGTACAAGACTGATCCCGGCAATAAACAAGTACTTGGTAACTCATCTTGGAACGGTCAAGGGACAAGGCTGTGCTGGAAAATACGATATACTCTTTTCCCGTGGCGGCCATTTCGCTTTTGTTCTCGCGATCCTGATATACCACACGGCAATTCTCGTTATTAAATCTTCCTTCTGCCCATTTCAAGGCCGTTTCGTAAACTTCGTCTTGGGAAAGAGAAGGAATTTGGATCTCTTTGGTGAAAACTACTTTTCCATTTTCTACCGGGACAGCTCCTTCCAGATATTTGGCATCTTTTTGAGCGGATAGGAAAAGAGGCAGAAACGCCAACAATAAAGATAAATGTTTCATAAGAATAAAGTTATTTTGCGCCAAAGATAGCTATCTCGCTCCATTTATAGGGTATCAAAAAAGCAAATAATTATTATAATTCCTCTATTTAGGGAAAAAAACTCTATATTTGCACCCTGTGAAAAAAAGGGATATATAATGTAATAACAAAATAATAAGTTCAAAATGCAAAACAAAGGATTTGTAAAGGTCTTTGCTGTACTGCTGACGCTTGTTTGTTTGTTTTATTTGTCCTTTTCGTTTGTGACAAATAGATACAATAAAAAGGCGGTTGAGTATGCAGGAGGTGACCCTGTGAAAGAGAGTCTTTACTTGGACTCATTATCTACGGAGAAGGTATGGTTAGGCTATACGCTTAAGGAATGCCGCGAGATGGAAATCAGCTTGGGTCTTGACTTGAAAGGCGGCATGAACGTCATTTTGGAGTTGAGTGTGCCGGATGTGATTCGCTCTTTGTCAAACAACAACCCAGATGAAAACTTCAACAAGGCGTTGGATTTAGCCTATGCCAAGCAATCTTCAAGCCAGAAAGATTTCATTAGCTTGTTTGCCGACGAGTATAAGGCCTTGGATGGCAATGCCCAGTTGGCGACCATCTTCAGTACTTTCGAGTTGAAAGAGAAAATTACGCCACAGAGTTCGGACGATCAGGTAATTTCCGTGTTGCGTGAAGAATTACAGAGTGCAATCGATAATTCATTCAATGTATTGCGTACTCGTATCGACCGTTTCGGCGTTGTCTCTCCGAACATTCAACGTTTGGAGACAGCAGGACGTATCTTGGTGGAGCTCCCGGGTGTGAAAGAGCCGGAACGTGTACGTAAACTGTTGCAGGGTAGTGCAAACCTGGAGTTTTGGGAGACTTACAAACTGCCGGAAATTTACCAGCAATTGGTAGCTGCCGATAATGCTTTGGCTTCTGTATTGGCTGCGAACAGTGAAGCGGATTCGACGGCAGTAACTTCTACGGAAGCAGAGAATACAGCTAAAACGGATACAATAGCTGATCAAGCCGCTACTACCAGTGAAACGGATTCATTATTGGCGAAGATCCAGAATACTCCGGAAGCAGAACAAAACCAGTCCGTTGAAGAATTTGCGAAACAGCATCCGTTGTTCGCTTTGCTGCAGTTGAATCAATATAACGGGCAGTTGGCTCCGAGTACTGTGGTTGGTTATGTGCAGGCTAAAGATATGGAAAGAATCAACGAATATCTGGGCATGAAGCAAGTTAAGGATGCGCTGCCACGCAACCTGGTTCTGAAATGGGGCGTAAAGCCTATGGATGAAAAGGGGATGTTCTTCGAACTGTATGCGTTGAAGGAGACAAACCGTGACGGATCTCCGGCTTTGGGCGGCGATGTGATTACGGATGCAAATTCCGACTTCGTACAACAGCCTGGCGTTTCCGGTCAGCAGGTAAACATGACGATGAATGCCGAGGGCGCTAAAGCGTGGGCTCGCTTGACAAAGGATAATGTAGGCCGTTCTATTGCCATTGTGCTGGATGACATGGTTTACTCAGCTCCGAATGTGCAAGGCGAAATTCCCGGCGGCCACTCTCAGATTACGGGCAACTTCACCCCGGAGGAAGCTAAAGACTTGGCGAACGTGTTGAAGTCCGGCAAGATGGCGGCTTCCGTCCATATCGTACAAGAAGATGTGGTTGGCCCGTCTCTGGGTCAGGAAGCCATTAATGCCGGCGTGATTTCATTTATACTGGCGTTGGTCTTGCTGATGCTTTATATGTGCGCCTTCTACGGGGTCATCCCCGGCTTGATTGCGGATGGCGCTTTGGTCGTAAATATTTTCTTTACGATGGGCATCCTGGCATCTTTCCAGGCGGTATTGACACTGCCGGGCATTGCCGGTATGGTGTTGACTTTAGGCATGGCTGTCGATGCAAACGTGTTGATTTATGAACGCACGAAAGAAGAACTTCGTGCGGGAAAGACATTGGCAAGGGCAATCGCGGATGGTTATAGCAATGCTTTCTCCGCTATCTTCGACTCGAACTTGACCTCTATCATTACGGGCATTGTATTGTTCTATTTCGGCACAGGTCCTATCCGTGGTTTTGCCACGACGATGATTATTGGCTTGTTCGCCTCTTTCTTGACAGCGGTATTCCTGACCCGTATCGTTTATGAGTACCTGTTGGCAAAAGACAAACTGAAGAATGTGACTTTCGTTACAACCTTCACGAAAGATTTGCTGAAGAATCCGAAGGTGAACTTCCTGGGTGCCCGCAAGACGGGTTATCTGATTCCATTGGGCATTGTTGTGCTGGGTGCCATCTCCATGATGACAATTGGATTGAACAAAGGCATCGACTTCACCGGCGGACGCAACTACATCGTTCGTTTTGACCAGGATGTGAAGACCGATGAAGTGCGTGATTTGCTGGATGCCCAATTGGATGGCGCCGTGAGCGTTATTACAATCGGGACGCAGGAACAGGTCCGCATTTCCACCAACTATAAGATTGACGTGCAAGACCCGAACATCGACCAGGAAATCGAATCGAAACTGTATGAAGGCTTGAAGCCGTTGTTGAAGGAAGGGACCACGCCGGCCCAGTTCGTTTCTGACTATATCCAGAGCTCGCAGAAGGTGGGACCGTCCATGGCCGACGATATCAAGAACAGCGCGATCCTGGCAGTTATCTTCTCCATGATCTGCATGGCCGCTTACATCCTGTTGCGTTTCCGCGATGTGTCGTTCTCGGTGGGCGCATTCGCGTCTGTGGCGACGACCACCTTGTGCATCATCTCATTCTATACGTTGTTATGGAAACTGCTGCCGTTCTCAATGGAGGTTGACCAGACGTTTATCGCGGCCATCCTGACGATCATCGGTTATTCCATCAACGATACCGTGGTCGTGTTTGACCGTATCCGTGAAACAATCCATATTTATCCGAAGCGGGAACGCTACCAGGTAATCAATGATGCCTTGAACTCCACTTTGTGCCGCACGTTCAATACTTCATTGACCACGCTGGTCGTCGTGATCTGCATCTTTATCCTGGGTGGAAGCACGATCCGGAGCTTTACTTTCGCTATCTTGCTGGGTATCGTGATCGGCACATACTCCACGTTGTTCGTGGCCACTCCGATTGCCTACGAGTTGCAGAAGCACAAGATCAAGAAACATGAACTGGCAGAAAAAACAAAATCCTGAGTAGTAATGATGCAAAGCTCATGGTTGGGCCATCCCGGTTTTCCGGGGTGGCTTTTTTTCCGCCCTGCAAGACGGTTTTTCCTGCCCGTAAGGGAGTTTCAACTCTCTTATAGGACAGTTTTTCGTGTCTTATAGGACAGTTTTTCGTGTCTTATAGGAG
>CAYRFT010000100.1:0-6354 GCA_964423585.1 uncultured Parabacteroides sp.
GGCTTTTTCCGGCGGGCTTGGGCCTCCCACGGCGGCGGGGGCGGCAAAACCCGCCACAAACCCGTCACCGCCGGGCAAGATCTCCCGAAACGCCCCGCCACCCCGCCAAAGGGAGGCGCCGCCCCCGCAAATTCATATTTTTAACGATATATTGTTGGAAATAAGTGCCGACAAAACCTGAAAAAATGGTACTTTTGCGGAAAATTACATTAAACAATTTGGTTATATCATGGCAAATGTGATTACGATTAAAAAGGGTTTAGACATTAATCTGAAGGGCAAGGCTCCGGAAACAATGCTAAATGCCGGGAAAAGCGCGTCATACGCGATCGTCCCGGATTGTTATGCCGGCATTCTTCCGAAAGTGGTGGTCCGCCCCGGCGATAAGGTCAAAGCCGGTTCTGCATTGATGATTGACAAGAACCGCCCCGAAATCAAGTTCGTCTCGCCGGTGAGCGGCGAGGTAACTGCCGTAAACCGTGGCGAGAAGCGCCGGGTGTTAAGCATCGTGGTGAAGCCCGACGCCCGGATCGAGTACGAGGATTTCGGCAAGAAGGAGGTGGCGTCCCTGAAGGCGGAGGAGGTGAAAGAAGCGCTCCTGAATGCAGGCATGTGGCCGTTCATCAAACAGCGCCCGTATGACATAGTCGCGTCTCCGGGCGATTCTCCGCGGGACATCTTTGTCACGGCATTCGATTCCGCGCCCCTGGCCCCCGACTTCGGCTTCTTGGCAAAAGGCCGGGAGGCGGACTTGCAGGCAGGCCTTTCCGCGTTGGCGAAGCTGACGGGCGGCAAGGTCTATGTGGGCGCAAGGAAAGGTTCCTCCCTGAAAATGGCAGGCGTCGAGACTGTCGAGTTCGAAGGCCCGCATCCCGCAGGAAACGTGGGCGTGCAAATCAACCATGTCAAGCCGGTCAACAAAGGGGAAACCGTATGGACCGCCCATGCCGCGGACGTTCTCCTGATGGGAAGGCTTTTCAACAAGGGGGTCGCCGACTTTACGCGCCTGGTGGCTGTCACCGGCTCCGAAACGACACGGCAAGGCTATGTGGAGGTCATAGCCGGTTGCACGATTGAAAGCATCCTCGGCGACAAGGTGAAGGACGGCGGGCACCTGCGCCTGATCAGCGGCAACGTGCTGACAGGGACAAAGGTCGCCATGGACGGCTACCTGGGGGCATACGACTGCCAGGTCACCGTCATCCCGGAAGGGGACGACGTGCATGAATTCCTGGGCTGGGGGACCCCGGGCTTTGGCAAGTACAGCACAAGCCGCTCTTATTTCACCTGGCTGAGGGGCAAAGGCAAGGAATATGTCATGGATGCCCGCATCAAAGGAGGCAAGCGCGCCATGATCATGTCCAACGAATACGACAAAGTATTCCCGATGGACATCATGCCGGAATATTTGCTGAAGGCAATCATCGCATTCGACATCGACAAGATGGAGAACTTGGGCATCTATGAAGTGGCCCCCGAAGATTTTGCTTTATGTGAGTTTGTTGACACATCCAAGATCGAACTGCAGCAGATCGTCAGAAACGGCTTGGACTTGCTGCACAAGGAAATGAATTAATAACATTAAAAACATAAAACATTGAAAGCGTTAAGGAATTACCTCGACAAGATTAAGCCTAACTTCGAGGAAGGCGGAAAGCTGGAGATGTTCCGTTCCGTATTCGACGGATTCGAGACATTCCTGTTTGTTCCGAATACGACATCCAAGACAGGCGTGCATATTCACGACAGCATCGATTCAAAACGTACAATGACGGTGGTGATCATTGCCTTGTTGCCCGCTTTGCTTTTTGGCATGTATAATGTAGGTTATCAGCACAACCTGGCCGTTGGCTCGGATCCGGGTTTCTGGATGACCTTTGTTTTTGGTTTCTTGGCCGTCCTGCCCAAGATCATCGTTTCTTATGCCGTAGGCCTGGGCATCGAATTCATGGTGGCCCAATGGAAGAAGGAGGAAATTCAGGAAGGTTTCCTGGTATCGGGCATCTTGATCCCGATGATCGTCCCGGTCGATACTCCCCTGTGGATGATTGCCGTGGCAACGGCCTTTGCCGTGGTTTTTGCGAAGGAAGTATTCGGAGGGACGGGCTATAATGTGTTTAACGTGGCATTGGTCACCCGCGCCTTCTTGTTCTTTGCTTATCCGGCAGCGATGTCGGGAGACCAGGTCTTTGTCCGCACATCCGGCATATTGGGACTTGGAAGCGGGCAGGTAGTGGACGGATTCTCGGGCGCAACTCCTTTGGGACAGCTTGCCATCGCAGGAAAAGAAATGATAGGTGATTTCCATGTGGTGGATGTGCTGGGGAACCCGATTTCGACATGGGACTATTTCGTTGGCTTGATACCGGGGTCGATAGGCGAAACATCGGTAATCGCCATCCTGATAGGTGCCGTCATTTTGCTGGTGACGGGCATCGCCAGCTGGAAGACCATGTGCTCCGTGTTCGTAGGAGGTGCCGCCATGACAGCAATCTTCAACATGATCGGGACGACCGTGGTAATGACCGTATCACCGGTTGACCACTTGTTCTTGGGAGGATTCGCTTTTGGTGCCGTCTTCATGGCTACCGATCCGGTAACTTCCGCCCGGACTGAAACAGGCAAATACATTTACGGCTTATTGGTAGGCGCGATGGCCATCATCATCCGTGTATTGAACCCCGGTTTCCCCGAGGGCATGATGCTGGCAATTCTGCTGATGAACGTATTTGCCCCGCTGATCGACCACTATGTGGTTGAAGCCAACATCAACCGTCGCATCAACCGTGTCAAACTGAATAAATAAGAAAAGGAATATGGCTACAAAGAAATTCAGATGCAAAGTGTGTGGCTATGTCCACGAAGGGAACAAGGCTCCGGCTACATGTCCTGTCTGCCAGGCTCCGGCTTCCGAATTTGAGGAAATAAAGGAGGAGGCAAAGAAGAAAGGCTTGGACAGGAACAGCAACGTATATACGATAGTTTATGCCTCCGTAATGGTTGTCCTGGTGGCAGTCGTTTTGGCTTTTACTTCTCAGTCTTTGCGTTCTTACCAAAAGGAAAACGAGGATAACGACAAGCGGCAGCAGATATTACGTTCAATCAATGTCTCTGTCCAAGCGGATGAAGCTGAAGCAAAGTACAACGAATTGATCAAAGAGGCTTTCTTGGTAAATGCCGATGGCGAAAAAGTAGAAGGCAATGCTTTTGCCGGCGAAGCCGTCGATGCTTACCCCGTGTTTGTCGCCAATGTCAATGGCCATACGAAATATATCATGGCATTGCATGGCGCAGGATTGTGGGGACCTCTATGGGGATACCTTTCTGTAAATGACGACAAGGCTACCGTTTATGGTGCCGATTTCAGCCATCAGGGAGAAACCCCGGGGTTGGGAGCCGAAATCACAAAACCGGCATTCAGTTCCCAGTTTGGCGGAAAGCAAATATTCAAAGACGGTACATTCAAGTCCATAGCTGTTGTCAAACCGGGAAAGACTGCGGATGGACAAGATTATGTGGATGGAATATCGGGCGGTACGATTACGAGCAAAGGCGTAAGTAAAATGCTTTTCGATAGTCTGAAAGGTTATGAGAAATTTTTAACTTCAAAAGAGTAAAAAGAAAATGGGATTATTGTCTAAAAAGAATAAGGAAGTTTTAATCGGCCCGTTGAGCATAAACAACCCGGTCATCATTCAGATGTTGGGCATTTGCTCCGCCTTGGGCGTGACTTCAAAGTTAGAACCTGCAGTGGTGATGGGCATATCTGTTACCGCAGTGGTTGCTTTTGCCAACGTAATCATTTCATTGTTGAGAAATACAATCCCGAACCGGATTCGTATCATTGTCCAGTTGGTCGTTGTTGCCGCCTTGGTGACGATCGCCAGCGAAGTATTGAAGGCTTTTGCTTACGATGTAAACAAGCAGTTGTCCGTATTTGTCGGTTTGATCATTACCAACTGTATCCTGATGGGGCGCTTGGAGGCTTTCGCATTGGGCAACGGCCCGTGGGAATCATTCTTGGACGGCATCGGCAATGGCTTGGGATATGCCGTCATTCTTGTCATCGTAGGTTTCTTCCGCGAATTGCTGGGTTCAGGGACGCTCTTTGGATTTCAGGTCATCCCGCAGGCATTCTATGATTTCGGTTACGTCAATAACGGACTGATGATCTTGCCTCCGATGGCATTGATTGTCATCGCCGTGATAATTTGGGTCCATCGTTCCCGCAACAAGGAACTTCAAGAAAACTAATGATAACCATTATAAACTAAGAAAGAATGGAAGAATTATTAAGTACGTTTGTCCGCTCGATCTTTGTTGACAACATGATCTTCGCATACTATCTCGGTATGTGTTCATTCCTGGCTGTTTCAAAGAGCGTGAAGACCGCCATGGGATTAGGAATCGCAGTTACGTTCGTGTTGACATGCACGCTGCCGATCAATTATATGCTTGAGAATTATGTGCTGAAGGAAGGGGCCTTGTCTTGGTTAGGCCCTCGATTTGCCGATGTGGATTTGAGTTTCCTGTCGTTCATCCTCTTTATTGCCATTATCGCGTCCTTCACCCAGTTGGTCGAGATGGTAGTTGAAAAATTCACTCCGGCCCTTTACTCTTCCCTGGGCATCTTCTTGCCGCTGATCGCCGTGAACTGCGCCATCTTGGGAGGTTCTTTGTTCATGCAGCAGAAGGCATTCCCGAATGTGGGCGTCGCGACTGTCTATGGGTTGGGTTCAGGCATCGGGTGGATGCTTGCCATTGTGGGCATGGCCGCCATTCGCGAGAAACTCGCCTATTCGGATGTCCCGAAGCCGCTGAAAGGTTTGGGCATCACCTTTATTATTACCGGCCTGATGGGGATGGCATTCATGTGCTTCTCAGGTTTGACGATTTAAGTATTAACGCATTAAAGATAGATTAGAAATATGATTTTATTCATGTCGGGCGGACTTACAATCATTACCAGCGCCATTGTATTCCTCATCGTCACGATGATACTGGTAGGCGCGTTGTTGTACGCCAAAGCAAAATTGGTCCCTTCTGGCAATGTCAAGCTGAAGGTAAACGGGGAAAAGGAAATCGAAACACCTATCGGGGGAACCCTGCTGGGGGCTTTGCAGGGCGGCGGCGTATTCCTGTCTTCAGCCTGCGGCGGAGGCGGCAAATGCGGCCAGTGCCGCGCGCAAGTATTGGAGGGAGGCGGTGAAATCCTGCCCACCGAGAAAGGCTTTTTCTCCCGCAAGCAACAAAAAGAACATTGGCGTTTGGCCTGCCAGTGCAAGGTCAAAGAAGATATGCAGGTCAAAGTGCCTGAAGAAGTATTGGGCGTCAAGGAATGGGAGTGCGAGGTCATCTCCAACAAGAACGTGGCGACCTTCATCAAGGAATTCATCGTCCGGTTGCCGAAAGGAGAGCACATGGACTTCATTCCCGGTTCTTATGCCCAGATCAAAATCCCGACTTACACGATGGACTACGACAAGGATATCGACAAGGCCCTGATTGGCGATGAATATTTGCCGGCCTGGAAGAAGTTCGGGCTGTTCGGCTTGAAATGCAAGAACGAGGAAGCCACGGTCCGCGCCTATTCGATGGCCAACTATCCCGCGGAAGGCGACCGCATCATGCTGACGGTCCGCATCGCCACGCCTCCTTTCAAGCCGAAGCCCCAGGTGGGCTTCCAGGACGTGATGCCGGGTATCGCTTCGTCTTATATCTTCACGCTGAAACCCGGCGACAAGGTCACCATGAGCGGCCCTTACGGCGATTTCCATCCCATCTTCGACTCCAAACGCGAGATGATGTGGATCGGCGGAGGCGCTGGCATGGCCCCGCTGCGCGCCCAGATCATGCACATGACGAAGACGCTGAAGACGACGGACCGGAAGATGTCCTACTTCTACGGGGCCCGCGCCTTGAACGAGGTCTTCTATTTGCAGGATTTCCTCGAACTGGAAAAAGAGTTCCCGAACTTTTCTTTCCATCTGGCGCTTGACCGCCGGGATCCCGCCGCCGACGCGGCTGGTGTCGAATATTCGGACGGCTTCGTCCACCAGGTAATCTACAATACTTACCTGATAGACCACGAAGCGCCGGAGGATATCGAATACTACATGTGCGGCCCGGGGCCGATGTCGAGGGCCGTCGAAGAGATGCTTGACAGCCTGGGCGTCCCGATGGAGATGTTGCATTTCGACAACTTCGGCGGATGACCCGGCAAGCCGCCCTGCCAGGCCGATTGACATAGATTGCTTTAATTTCTTCATAGCTGAATCTGCAAGTTTCTTCCCGCAAGGATGAAGGCTTGCAGATTTCTTTGTTTAAAAGGGGACGGGGAAGATCCGGCAAGGG
>CAYRFT010000101.1:0-6323 GCA_964423585.1 uncultured Parabacteroides sp.
TTGAGCAGCTTGAAGGATACATGGCCCAGCCCGTTCCTGGCGCATGCAACAAGGAACAGCCCCAAGAGCTGCGACAGCTCCCGGTCGTCGGCCAAGGCGACCACGGCCTTCAGGCACTCGCTCTCGCCGATGCGCCGGTAGTCCGCAGCGGAGAATAGCAGCCTGTCGTCCGCCCCGAACTCCCCGAGCAGCTCCGGCTTGAGGGAGATGGCCTTCAGCGACAGGGCGATGGATGCGATGGAGAAATCGTCGATGCCCGCATCGAACACGTCCTCGGTACGCAGCGGATGCCGGTAGTCGATGTTCCCTACCTCACACGCTTTCCGGCCGCGCATGGCGGGAACGAACATGCCGTCGTAGTCGATGAGGACAGGCTGGCCGCCCTCTCCCACCATGATGATGTTGTCGGGCTTCAGGTCGCCGTGCGCGAACTCCTGGGCAAGCAGCCAGGCACCCATCCGGCAGAACTGGTAGGCTGCCAATGAAAGCTTGTAGGTGTCGTGGATGTTGCTGCGGATATACCTGTCGAGCGTCATCCCTTCCACCCAGTCCATCAGGAGTATGGGGAACTCCGTCTCGCCGCCTTGCGTGGTATCCACAAAAAGCTCCTTGTCCATGTACCTCACGGGAGTAAGGAAGCTGGAGGATACATATTCCAATTCGGACGAGATGAGCCGGTAGCTCTCGTCCCTGCCGGGCTGGTCGCGGAGGAAGCACTTCACGGCATGGAACTTGCCGCTCCGCGTGTCCTGCATCTTGAATACCACGGCAAAGTTCCCGCTGGACATCACGGGGTTCCCGTCCCCGTCCAATACGGGGCGGAGGTGCTGGAGCTTGTCGAAGTTGTCCTCCGCCAGCTTGACGGATTGCACGTATTCCGATATCAAAGGGTAATTCATCTCGTTCTATGCTATGAAAGTCCTGACCCTGCAAGGCGGTCTCTTCTTTATTCGTCTTGTTCTTTTATTTTTGAAAGGCCGCAGCCGGCGTACTTGAGCAGTTCCCTGAAGCGTTGGGCCTGGCCCTTGGGGACAATGATTGAAACCAAAGATTCACAGCCCTTGAACGCACTATTCCCGATAATCGTCACGGAAGCCGGAATGAACACCTCTTGCAAGGAACTGCAATACTGGAACGCCAAATTCCCGATGCTCGTCACGGAAGCAGGAATAACCACTTCGCGCAAGGACCAACATCCGCTGAACGCCCCATCCCCGATGCCCGTCACTAAACCGGGGATGGCAATCTCCCGCAAGGAACTACACCTCCTGAACGCATCTTTCCCGATACTCGTCACGGAAGCAGGGATGGCCACCTCCCGCAAGGAACTGCATCCAAAAAACGCATTATCCCCGATGCTTGTCACGGAAGCAGGGATGGCGACATATTCTTTTTCTTTGCTATTGCAGCATGAGATTAATCGGTGATTGGCATTGTCAACCAGCATGCAGTCATCCACCACGCCAAACATGGAATTGCGTGAAATAACGTGTAGTACTTCACACCCGTAAAACGCACCATCCCCGATGCCCGTCACGGAAGCAGGGATGACCACCTCGCGCAAGGAGCTACATCCCCCAAACGCCCAATTGCCGATGCTCGTCACCGAATCCGGGATGGCCACCTCCCGCAAGGAACGACACTCTTCAAGCGCCCTATCACATATAATCCGCACCCCTTCCTTGATTTCACATCTTTCCATATTCTTAGGTACTTCCAGCAGCTTTGACTCGTCCCGGCTATATTTCACGCCACGTTCATCCTTGATGGCATCCGACCGGTCCTTCTTTGTAGATTTCGTTGAAAATATCACCGGCGGCTCCGGCCTCTTGATTTTGATCAGCTTGGAGGACATGGAATCCAGCCCGTTCCTGGCGTATGCAAGATGGAACAGTCCCAAGAGCTGCGACAGCTCCCGGTCGTCGGCCAAGGCGGCCACGGCCTTCAGGCACTCGCTCCCGCCGATGTGCCGGTAGTCCGCAGCGGAGAATAGCAGCCTGTCGTCCGCCCCGAACTCCCCGAGCAGCTCCGGCTTGAGGGAGATGGCCTTCAGCGACAGGGCGATGGATGCGATGGAGAAATCGTCGATGCCCGCATCGAACACGTCCTCGGTACGCAGCGGATGCCGGTAGTCGATGTTCCCTACCTCACACGCTTTCCGGCCGCGCATGGCGGGAACGAACATGCCGTCGTAGTCGATGAGGACAGGCTGGCCGCCCTCTCCCACCATGATGATGTTGTCGGGCTTCAGGTCGCCGTGCGCGAACTCCTGGGCAAGCAGCCAGGCACCCATCCGGCAGAACTGGTAGGCTGCCAATGAAAGCTTGTAGGTGTCGTGGATGTTGCTGCGGATATACCTGTCGAGCGTCATCCCTTCCACCCAGTCCATCAGGAGTATGGGGAACTCCGTCTCGCCGCCTTGCGTGGTATCCACAAAAAGCTCCTTGTCCATGTACCTCACGGGAGTAAGGAAGCTGGAGGATACATATTCCAATTCGGACGAGATGAGCCGGTAGCTCTCGTCCCTGCCGGGCTGGTCGCGGAGGAAGCACTTCACGGCATGGAACTTGCCGCTCCGCGTGTCCTGCATCTTGAAGACCACGGCATAGTTTCCGTTAGACATTACAGGATTCCCGTCCTCGTCCAGTACGGGACGGAGGTGCCATAGGCTGTCGAAGTAGTCTTCCGACAGCCTGACGGATTGCACGTATTCCGATATCAAAGGGTAATTCATGTCGTTCTATGATTAAAAGGTTCTGACTCTGCAAAGCTCTCTTTTGCCTTGCCGGTGACATCATGAAGGACGGCACCGGGATATTCCTCCCGGATGCCCTCCTGTTTCTTCTTCTTGGATTCTACGGTTATCATAAGGTCTCTTCTTTAATATTAAGCGCAATATTCGCAAAATATCCCGACTTCTGCAAGCGTTTTGCCGATTGCCATGCGGCTGCCTACGAAAGCCTTCCCATGCGTGGGGCAAACGTCCTGAAAAGACGGGTCCGCCCGTTACTTTTTCGGTGCCCAGTCGCGGGGAGCCGGAATGCCCGGGAGCGGTTTCCTGTCTTTCAACTGCTCCATGACTTCCTGGATGGCACGGTCCAACTGGAGGTCTTCGCCGTTCCATTCCCGAATCGGGTCATTATCGACCACGATATCCGGATCTACCCCGTGGTTCTCGATAATCCAGTCGCCGGTCTTCGGGTCATAGCTGGTAAAGAACGGGACGCGGATGTCGGTCCCGTCCATATAAGGCAGCGAACCGCTGATGCCTATGATGCCGCCCCACGTCCGGGTCCCGATCAGCTTGCCCAGCTTCAAGGCGCGGAATCCCCACGGGAACAAATCGCCGTCGGAAGCCGAATACTTGTTGATCAGGCAGACTTTCGGCCCGACCTGCACGCCATCGGGCACAGTCCCGACCAAAGTCGAGCCCCGGCGCATCGTCAGGCGATAGGGTTCACGGGCCAGGCGCTCCAGTATCATCGGAGAGACGTTCCCGCCCCCGTTGGCACGGTCGTCGATAATCAGTCCTTCCTTGTCGAGCTGCGGATAGAAATAGCGGGCGAACTCGTTCAATCCTTCCGAACTCATGTCGGGGATATAAACATATCCGACACGGCCTTGCGTCGCTTCGGCCACCTTCTTCAGGTTGCCCTGCACCCAGTTATAATGATACAGCGAATATTCTTCCGCCAGCGGCGTAATCACGACCTTATGCGCCCCGTCCAGTTGCGGCTTGCCGTTCAGCATCAGCTCGGTCGGGACACCGGCCTTCCCCGCCAGCAACTGGTACAAGTTCTTCACGCTGTTTGCGGGGATGCCGTCGATGGCCACGATGTATTCGCCCGCCTTGGCATCGATGCCCGGTTCTGTCAGCGGAGAGCGCAGTTTCTTGCTCCAGTTCGCCCCTTCCAATATCTTTTCCAGCTTGAAGAACCCGCTCGGGTCACGGGATATTTCCGCACCCAGCATGCCGGTATTCAGGCGTCCGGGCTTTTCCATTTCACCCGGATTGACGTAAGCATGGCCGCATCCCAACTCGCCGACCATCTCCCCGATGATGTAATTCAAATCGAGGCGAGTCTTCACGTAAGGCAGCAAGGCCGCGTATTTCCGCTTGACGGCCTCCCAGTCCAGCCCGTGCATGTTCGGCAAATAAAACCCGTCGCGGTAAGCACGCCAGGCCTCGTCGAATATCTGCGCCCATTCCTGCGGATAATCGACGGTGATCTTCATGTTTGAAAGATCGACGGCCTTGCTTAAATCGGCTTTCCCGGAAGGAATCGTGGAAGACACATACAACTTGCCGCCCTGCCTGAACAACGCCTTGGAACTGCCGGGCGCAACCTTCATGACAGCCCCGTCGGCCACGGTCTCTTCTTTCTTCGTCTTCAAATCATACGCCTTGGTGCCGCCTGCCGTGTAATAATAGACCCTTTCGCCGTCCGAATAGAGGTTCGAATAATACGAAGGAGGAAGCGGGAGTTTGACAATCCGGTCGGCAATCCCCTCGAAGTCGATGCGGACAGACTTGTCTTCTTCCGGAGCCTTCTCTTCAGCCGGACTTCCCGTTTCTTTGGCAGTCACGGCCACCTCATCGTCCTTCTCCATGAAAGGCGACGGCGTGTCTTGGCGCAACAAGGCGAGATAAACGCCATCCATCCGGGTATAGACATGGTTCCATTCCGTTTGCCCGTAAGTCGGGTTGAAATCGCGGGCGGACGAGAAGACCAGATACTTGCCGTCCGTGCTGAACACCGGCGAGCCGGATGAATACCACCGGTCGGTCACCGCATGTTCCTTCCTGTTCACCAAGTCATATACATAGACAATCGAATAGTCATTCTCCGAAGTACGGGCATAGGCCAGCCATTTGCTGTCCGGAGAAAAAGAAACCTGCCGCGGCTCGCCCAGCGGGTCCTGCAACAGGACCTCCTTACGCCCGGAGGCCACATCCACCAGGCAGATCCGGTTCTGCCGGTCGGTATAAACTATCTTCCCGGCATCCGGGCTCCAGCCGAACGTCCGGATATAGGTGTCGTTCTTCGTCGTCAGTTGGACCGGCTCTTTCCCCAAGCCGTCCTCCTGCAAATAGATTTCCGTTTCGCCGGTCCGGTCGGAGATGAAGGCGATGTATTTCCCGTCGGGCGACCACTGCGCGTCCCGTTCATGCGCCCCCGGAGTGCGGGTGACATTCTTGCTGACCCCTTTCTCCGCCGGCACATTGAATACCTCCCCGCGTGCGGTGACGGCAAGCCGCTTGCCGTCGGGA
The DNA here is from genome assembly GCA_964423585.1 of uncultured Parabacteroides sp. Lineage (GTDB taxonomy): Bacteria > Bacteroidota > Bacteroidia > Bacteroidales > Tannerellaceae > Parabacteroides. Next base: position 5,273 of record CAYRFT010000101.1, read on the forward strand.
GAAAGGCCTGCCGCCGTCAGGTAATCGGCTCCATCCTTGACGGTCCGGCGCGCATAGACGTTGTCGGAAGCCAGGCGTATATCCACTTTCTCCGCCCGGTCGTCCCCGGCTTTCAGCTTGTAGATATAGCCGCCGTTTTCAAAGACGATCCAATCGCCGTGGCAAGAAGGGAACTTGATGTCATACTCCGTGAAGCCGGTCACCTTCCTGGTTTCCTTCGTGTTCGTGTCGTAAACGAACAGGTTCATGACCCGGTCGCGGTCCGACAGGAAATAGATTTTATCTCCGATCCACATCGGGAAGATGTCCTGCGCCTCGTTGCCGGTGATGTTCTCCACCTTTCCTTGTGACGGGTCATAGATCCATACGTCATCCGCCATTCCTCCCTTGTAATATTTCCACGTGCGGAATTCCCGCATCACCCGGTTGTAGGCCAACCGCTTCCCGTCGGGAGAATAGCTGCAGAAGCCGCCTTCGGGCAGGGGAATCGCCTCCGGGAGCCCGCCTTCCCGGTCCACCGTGTACAACTTTCCCGCGAACCCGTCCCCGATGCGGTTGCGGTACACGATCCGCCTGCCGTCGGGGGTCCACGTCATCACGATATTGTTCGGGCCCATGCGGTCGCCCAAGTCATCGCGGCTGTTGGTCGCCGTGTACGTCACCCGCAAGGGCTCGCCCCCATCGGCAGGGATGGTAAAGACCTCGGTATTCCCGTCATACTGGCCCGTGAAGGCAATCGTCTTTCCGTCCGGGGAAAAACGAGGGAACATCTCGTACCCCACGTGCGAAGTCAGCCGCCGGGACTCACCTCCGCCGATGGGCACTTCATACAAATCACCGGCATACGAGAAGACTATCTCCTCCCCGTTCGTGGCCGGGAAACGCAACAACCGGGCTTCATCCGCCATGGCGGCCATCGAAAGCCCCGATAAAGCAATCAGCAATAATTCCTTTTTCATAACATATTTGATTTACGTAATATGCGAATGGCACTTTTCTGACGGCAAAGATAATAAATCCCGGCGGAAGCACGTCCCCTTGCCGACGACCG
>CAYRFT010000102.1:0-6315 GCA_964423585.1 uncultured Parabacteroides sp.
GCGATGGCAAAACGAGCCCATGTCCCCCTCGAAAAAGCCGGAAAAGGGGCCTTCCCGGTTGATTTCACGACAAGGCGGCGGGCGGTTTGTCCTGCCTTTTCATATTTTCCCCAAAAAACTTTTGTCACTTCCGAAAAAAGTTTTACTTTAGGCGGCTTTCCATTTTGAAAGTGACAAATTGTTATATTAACTAAAAGCAAATGCAAATGAAGAAGCACAATTTTTATGCAGGACCATCGATTTTGAGCGAATTTACTATCAAAAACACAGTTGAAGCGATAGAAAACTTCGCGGGCACGGGATTATCCGTTCTGGAAATATCCCATCGTAGCAAAGAATTCGTAGCCGTCATGGACGAGGCGCAGGCGTTGATCAAAGAACTGCTGGATCTGCCGGCCGGTTACGAAGTGGTATTCTTGGGAGGGGGCGCCAGCATGCAATTCTGCATGGTCCCTTATAACTTGCTAAGCAAGAAGGCCGCTTACCTGGACACGGGGACGTGGGCATCCAAAGCCATCAAGGAAGCCAGGCTATTCGGCGAGGTCGATGTGGTGGCATCCTCGAAAGACAGGAACTATACATATATCCCGAAAGGATATGCCGTCCCTGAAGACGCGGATTACTTCCACATCACGACCAACAACACCATTTACGGGACGGAAATCCGCGAGGATTTGAATGTCGGGGCCCGGTTGGTGGCGGATATGTCGTCCGACATCTTCTCCCGCCCGATTGACGCCTCCAAGTATGATTTGATCTATGCCGGGGCGCAAAAGAACCTGGCCCCTGCCGGCGTCACATTGATCATCGTCCGCACCGACGCGCTGGGCCATGCGGGCCGCCCGATTCCCACCATGCTGGACTACAAGACGCACATCGACAAGGGCTCCATGTTCAACACGCCTCCCGTATTGCCCATTTATTCGGCCTTGCAGACGCTGAAATGGTACAAGGCGCAAGGGGGAATCGCCGCCATGGAAAAGAAGGACAAGGAAAATGCCGCCATCCTTTATGACGAAATCGACCGCAACAAGCTGTTCCGCGGGACGGTCGCGCCGGAAGACCGCTCCATCATGAACGTCTGCTTCGTCATGAACGACGACTACCGGGAGCTGGAAGCCGAATTCGGCGCGTTTGCCGCCTCAAAAGGCATTGTCGGCATCAAAGGGCACCGCTCGGTAGGCGGGTTCCGCGCATCCTTATACAATGCCATGCCCAAGAGCAGCGTGGAAGTATTGATCGGCACGATGAAAGAATTTGAAAAACTGCATTAATCATGGCCAGGATATTAGTTGCAACCGAAAAGCCTTTTGCCGCGATAGCCGTGAAAGGCATCCGCGAAGTGGTAGAACAGGCGGGCGATGAATTGGCATTGCTGGAAAAATATACCGAAAAGGCGCAATTATTAAATGCCGTAAAGGATGCCGATGCCCTGATCATCCGCAGCGACAAAGTCGATGATGAAGTGCTGGATGCCGCCCGGCGGCTGAAAATCGTGGTACGCGCCGGCGCGGGATATGACAACGTGGACTTGGAGGCGGCCACCGCCCGCCGGATATGCGTGATGAACACTCCGGGGCAGAATTCCAATGCCGTGGCTGAATTGGCCTTCGGTTTGATGGTCATGGCCGCCCGCAATTTCTACAACGGGACTTCAGGGACAGAGTTGAAAGGAAAGAAATTGGGCATTCATGCGTTCGGGAACGTCGGCAGGAATGTAGCCCGCATTGCGCAAGGGTTCGGCATGGAAACATACGCCTACGATGCCTTCTGTCCCGAAGCGGTCATTGAAGAAGCGGGCGTGAAGGCCGTCGGTTCCGCCGAAGCGCTGTATGAGACTTGCCATATCGTTTCACTCCACATCCCGGCCACCGACGAAACCAGGAACTCCATCAATGCGGCTTTGGTCGGGAGAATGCCGAAAGGGGGCATTTTGGTGAACACCGCCCGCAAGGAAGTCATCAACGAGGCCGAACTGATCCGCCTGATGGAAGAACGTGCCGACTTGAAGTATCTGACAGACATACAGCCGGCGGCCCACGGCGAATTCACGGCCAAATTTGCCGGCCGCTACTTCGCCACTCCGAAAAAGATGGGTGCGCAGACGAGCGAAGCCAATATCAATGCCGGTATTGCCGCCGCCCGCCAGATCGAAGGTTTCTTGAAAGAAGGCATTGAGAAATACAGGGTAAACAAATAAGGTATGGCCACGATAAAACCATTCAAAGGAATCCGCCCGCCGAAAGACTTGGTGGAACAAGTCGCCTCACGGCCATACGACGTGCTGAATTCGGAAGAGGCACGCGAAGAAGCCAAAGGAAACGAGAAGTCGCTGTATCATATCATCCGGCCGGAAATAGATTTTCCGGCCGGCACCGACGAACATGCGCCCGAAGTGTACCGGAAGGCGGCCGAGAACTTCAATATGTTCCAAGAAAAAGGCTGGCTGGTGCAAGACCCGGAAGAATGCTATTACGTCTATGCCCAGACGATGAACGGGAAAACCCAGTACGGCCTCGTCGTCTGCGCTTATGTCCCGGATTATATGAACGGGGTGATTAAGAAACATGAACTGACGCGCCGCGACAAAGAAGAAGACCGCATGAAGCACGTGCGCATCAACAACGCCAACATCGAGCCGGTATTCTTCGCTTATCCGCACAACGATGAGCTTAACAAGATCATCGCCAAATATGCCGCGGGCGAACCGGAATATGATTTCACCGCCCCGGACGACGGTTTCGGCCATACATTCTGGGTAATCGACCGGGAAGAAGACATTCGCCGGATCACGGAGCTCTTTGCCCGGATTCCCGCCTTGTATATTGCCGACGGGCACCACCGCTCGGCGGCGGCGGCTTTGGTGGGTGCCGAGAAAGCACGGCAGAATCCGAATCACCGGGGGGATGAAGAATACAATTACTTCATGGCCGTCTGTTTTCCCGACGACCAACTGACGATTATCGACTACAACCGGGTGGTGAAAGACTTGAACGGGCTGACACCCGAAGCATTTTTGGAGAAACTGAAGAAGCATTTCACCGTGGAATGCAAAGGGAGTGCCATTTACAAACCGGCTTGCCTGCACAACTTCGCGCTGTACTTGTCGGGAAACTGGTATTCCCTGACAGCCGGACCGGGCACATACGACGACAACGATCCGATCGGGGTGCTGGATGTCACGATTTCCTCCAACTTGATCTTGAACGAAATCCTGAACATCCGGGACTTGCGTTCCGACAAGCGAATCGACTTCGTGGGCGGCATCCGCGGGTTAGGCGAATTGAAGAAAAGAGTTGACAGCGGAGAAATGAAAATGGCACTGGCCCTCTATCCGGTCACGATGAAACAATTGATGGATATTGCCGACAGCGGGAACATCATGCCGCCGAAAACAACCTGGTTCGAGCCGAAACTCCGTTCGGGATTGGTCATCCATAAGTTGGAATGACCCGCCCTCCGGACAAGAAAGTTTGCCTGGCCTGCGTTATCGTTTTGACCGTTTATCAATAAAACCGGCAGAAAAAAACGCTGAAGGGCCATTTAATCCAGCTTCAATACGGCCAGGAAAGCTTTCTGGGGAACTTCCACCGTCCCGATCTGTTTCATCCGCTTCTTCCCTTCTTTCTGCTTTTCCAACAATTTACGCTTGCGCGAAACGTCACCGCCATAACACTTGGCCGTCACATCTTTCCGCACGGCCTTGATCGTTTCGCGGGCAATGATCTTCGCCCCGATAGCCGCTTGGATGGCAATCTCAAACTGTTGCCGCGGGATCAGTTCCTTTAATTTCTCGCACATGCGGCGGCCAAAGGCGACACTGTTGTCGATATGCGTCAGCGTGGAAAGCGCATCCACCGGCTCCCCGTTCAACAGAATATCCAGCTTGACCAGCTTGCTGGGGCGATAATCGTGCAAATGATAATCGAATGAAGCATATCCTTTCGAGATGCTCTTCAGCTTGTCATAGAAATCGATGACGATCTCACCCAAAGGCAAATCGTAAATAATCTCGACACGATCACCCGAAATATAATTCTGCTTCACCAAAATGCCCCGCTTGCCCAGGCACAAAGTCATAATCGGCCCGATATAAGTCGAGTTCGTGATGACGGAGGCCCGGATATAAGGCTCTTCAATATGATCGATCATCGTCGGGTCGGGCAAGCCGCCCGGATTATGCACTTCCTTGCAATTGCCTTTCTTGTCATATACCAGATACGACACGTTCGGGACCGTCGTGATTACATTCATGTTGAATTCCCGGTCCAAACGTTCCTGCACAATCTCCATGTGCAGCAGCCCCAGGAAACCGCAACGGAAACCGAATCCCAAGGCGACGGAGCTTTCCGGCTGGAAAGTCAGGGAAGCATCGTTCAATTGCAGTTTCTCCAACGAGGCGCGCAGGTTTTCGAAGTCTTCCGTCTCTATCGGGTAAACCCCGGCAAAGACCATCGGCTTGACTTCCTCGAACCCGGCGATTGCCCCCGATGCCGGACGGGCCACATGGGTAATCGTATCCCCCACCCGTACTTCTTTGGATGTTTTGATGCCTGAAATGATATAACCCACGTCGCCTGTGCGGACTTCATCCCGAGGAGACATCTCCAGCTTCAACACGCCCACCTCATCGGCATCGTATTCTTTGCCCGTGGCGATGAATTTCACATGATCCCCTTTGCGGATCACGCCGTTTTCAACCTTGAAATAAGCGATGATTCCCCGGAAAGAATTGAACACGGAATCAAAAATCAGGCATTGCAACGGAGCTTCCGGATCACCTTTCGGGACAGGGACACGTTCTACAATCGCATCCAGGATGCCCTCCACGCCTTCGCCCGTCTTGCCGCTGGCATGAAGGATATCGCTCCGGTCGCAACCCAACAGGTCGATGATTTCATCTTCGACTTCATCCGGCATGGCGCTCGGCAAATCGATCTTGTTCAGAACCGGGATAATCTCCAGGTCGTTCGCCATCGCCATGTAAAGATTGGATATCGTCTGCGCCTGGACTCCCTGCGACGCATCCACGACCAGCAATGCCCCTTCGCAGGCAGCTATCGAACGCGACACTTCATACGAAAAGTCAACGTGCCCCGGCGTATCGATCAAATTCAACACATAATTTTCGCCTTTATAGGTATAATTCATCTGGATGGCATGGCTCTTGATCGTAATGCCCCGTTCACGTTCCAAGTCCATATCGTCCAACACCTGATCCTGCATGTCTTCGCTTCCTACCGTATCCGTATATTCCAACAAACGGTCCGCCAGGGTGCTTTTCCCGTGGTCGATATGGGCGATAATACAAAAATTGCGGATATTCTTCATGTGGTCCTTTGCTTCTTAAATCGTTTCTGCCTGCAAATATATAAAAAAAGACAATCGGGCGTACCGTCCCGGCCGCTTGCCCTGCACAATCCCTCACCGCCCCATCAGGGTTTCACGGGAATGCGGTTTCCTTTTTGCGGCAAAAACACCGGCGGGATGATCTGGCAACAACACAGCCAAGAGCATCCCGCCGCAAACGTATTTCCTGTTCCGAAACCTCATTCCCGGAAATTACAAGGCATCTGCCTTCTTCCAATCATTCTGTCCGGCCAGGGCCTTCCCGCCCAGCAAACGATAGACATGGCACTGGATCATGATGCACAGGGGATAGGCCACCACCAGCCCGATGAGGAACAACACGGCACCCACAATGAGGATCAGCAACTGCACCAGCGAAAGCAAGAACAGCGGCATTGCATGGCCTTTCGTCAGATTCCAGCTTTTCTGCAAAGAACCGATGATATCGGCATCCTCATCGACAATGAACTGTCCAAAAAACTGCAAACGGAGATACAAATAAACGCCCGGTATGATAAAGAACACCAACCCAACGCAAACCAGCAAACCCAAAAGCACGGAAGCCACCGCATACGTGAAAATCTTGGCCGGACTCGACTTGTAGGCCGAAAACCGGGGCTCATCGCCATCCATTGTCTGGAACATGTTCCTGATATACCCCAAGGCAAAAATAGAAGAGACAATCAGGCCGACCAACGCGACAACCGCATTGCCTACGACAGAAGTTGACAATGCAGACAAAAGCAAACTGATTATGTACACGACCACCTCCATGCCAATGAACAGGCCTGCCAAAATCCAAATCTGGGACTTCACGTTTTTCCAACTGGTCCCCACCACATCCGAAATAACAATCTTCGTATTCATAATGATTTTATTTTAATTAAGTTTTCGGGACAAAAGTAAGCAATAATCATGGAAAGGCAAACATTTGCCATAAAAATATCTCCGGCAGAACCAAACGGC
>CAYRFT010000103.1:0-6293 GCA_964423585.1 uncultured Parabacteroides sp.
CTTTTATCTGCGGCGGATGCTCCGGACGGCACCGGAGGCTTTCGGTGCTTTTTGCGCTTTTGCCTTCTCTGTCTTGGCCTCTTTCACTTTTGCTTCTTTTGCCTTTGCTTTCTTCCCCTTCTTGTTAGCTTCCAGTTCTTTCAACAAAGTCGTGTCCGGTTTCATCCAGAGGGAATCCTCGAATGAGACAAGCTGCTTTTCGATGCGCTCCTGCTCTTTCTTCAACGAGTCGGGAGTCGGGCAATACGCCTGCAAAGGCAGGTTCATCAAGTTCTGCGTCTTGATGATGTCCCCATCGAACATCCGGCGGCGGAAATAGTCATCGATGGTAAACGTCATCGCATTGTTCAAGTTGGAGGTCATGATGTAAGCCGTATGCAAGTAAGGGCGGATGTTCTCGTAAGGCAGCCAGAACATCGGGCTGGTGGTCTGGCCAAAGTCGTTGTCTGACGATAACAACGGGCAAACGGCCAGCGTCTTGATGTCGAACAAGGAGTTGTTCTGGTCGAAGTACCACACTTCCTTCACATAATACGATTTGACCTGCTCGGAGGGAATGTCGCTTTCGTTGATGACCAACGAAGGCTCGCCCCCGTTCTTCTGCTCCACTTCTTCATAGAAGACATGGAAGCGGTCCAACATCTCCTTGAAGTTCACCAAATGTTCATCATCGAAGACCTCATAGCCGTCCAGGTACTCATATACTTTCAACCTGTTCTCGCTCATCAACTGGAAAATCAGGGTGAACAAGTTCTTCTGCCCGTTCATCGGGCGGACCGGATAATACAAGGGCGTATTCTTTTCTTTCGTCAGATCGATCTGGCGATAAACCACGCGCATCCAGCGGGCGTTCCCCACCTGCTGGGTCAAATGTTCGTTCAGGTCTTGCGCGCGGATCGACAATTCCGGCAGTCCGCTCTCTTCTTTTGCTTCCGCCCGTTCGCCCCGGCTGGAACGCGGGCCCTTGCGCTGCTGCTGCGATGTCTGCGCCCTTCCGTTCTCTTCCTGCGCTTGGGCCGGAAGGACTGCCATCAAGGAAAGCGAGCAAGCCACTATATAATAGATACGTTTCATGATTATGTATTTGTTTCTTTCGTAGTAGATCTTCTGGAGCCCGATTAATTGACGATTACTTCTATCGTCGATATTTTACGTTCGATTCCGTCCGGCCCTTTGGCAATCACGTTGGTGATGTAGAACCGTTTCCCCCTCGACAAACGGCGGATATAATCCTTCTGCCGTTGCGAGAAGTTGGTCCCCTGCGCCACTTCCGGAATGGCATTGCCCATCGAATCGAAGAATGTCAATTCAAAGCTCAGCACGGTATAGGTCACGTTCAACAGGTCGTCGTCAATGGCCGCCAGGATTCCGTTCGCCTCCACCAAGCTGCGTTTGGATATTTTCCCGCCCCGGAACTTCCGCACATTCCCGTTTTCATCCTTATATTCGATGTAAGGCATCGGGTCCGGCAAGGCGCGTACCCGGAACGAAGTCTTGGCCATCTCGACGTTCCGGCCGTCGGCCATGCGGGCATTTACGGTAACGACGGCTTCCGTCCCCACCTTCGAAGGACGAGCTTCCCATAATTCCCCTTTGCGAGCCAGCGTCCCGTTCGTCATTGTCGCGGTCACGTTCCCGCTCGGGACACCCGGGACGGCAATGCGGATCGGATTGGCAATGCCGGCATACAAGACGTTCATCAAGGTTGGAGCCACGGTCGCCCCCGGTTCCGTCACGAAATATTCGCTTTCGAACGGATAACGGTTCGTGCTTCCGTCGCTGTTGGGCATTTCAATATATCCTTTTACCGGGAATGTGCCGGTTGCTCCCGTCCCCACGGTAAACACGCCTTCATTTTCCGCCGGCAATTCTTCCCCGTTCACGAAGATGGCGGGGCGTTTGGTCGAATCGACAGCCGACAAGACAATGTTTGCCTGGTATTGGCTGCCCCGCATGACGATCTGGCTTTGCGGGATGACCTGCGCCGTAATCTGGTTGACACGGTAGTCGCCGACATCCACGTTCTTCAACAAGATGGAAAGGACTTCCCCTTCCGCATAGCGCACGTCGCTTTGCATCTTCGTCAGCAAGGTAATGGCCGCGGCCACCGGCATGTTCTCAAACAAAGCCGTTTCCCAGGTCCGTATGTTGATGCCCGGCTGATAAGGCGGCTCTGTGCTCAGGACATTCTCGATGATGTGCGTTTTGGCTGAATCTTGCACGAGCGTGCCCAACCATGTCCGGTAAGCGTCAATCGATTCGCGCAGCTTTTTCCCTTCCCCTTTCATCGGGGCGAGCATGACACGCGCCGCCGCTTCCAAGTCATCTTTATGCTCGATGTCGTCCACATCCGCCTCTTTGCCATCGGCATTGACGGCTATCTTCCGTTTCAAGTCCTGTATGTAATTATACAAAGAGTCTGATCGCTGCGTTACCTCCCGACCTTTCTGATACCATTCTTTCACCTTTTCCGGGTTTGTCTGGTAATAGGTTTCCAGTTCATCGGCAACAATGTCATTGCGTTGCTTCGCATTGTCGATGGAGGTTCGCAAACTGTCTTGGACCAGCTCGAAGCCATCCAAGACTTCCGATGATACATTCAGTGCCATCATGGCGATAAACACCAGATACATCAGGTTGATCATCTTTTGTCGCGGCGAATTCGGATTGCTTGCTACTCCTGCCATTGTCTGTCTCTTTTCCTTACAAAAACGTTCTTATCACTTTATCCCCAATTCCACTCATCCTTGCTTCGGGACATTATACGGCTGCTGGTATCCATACGGCTGCTGATATACAGGTTGCTGCTGGTAGGGCTGTTGCTGGTATTGCGGTGCCATATTGACGGTCATGGCCTGCAACAAGCGGCTATATACCTGATTCAACTGGGCCAGTTGCTGCGTCATCTTCTCCGTTTCGCTCCGGAATACGGAACTATCCACCACCGAACCGTTATACATATCCTTGATGCGGGACAACCCTGCATTAATCTGTTCGAGGTTTTCAATCTGCATGCTGATGCTCCTCAACTGGGCTTCATAAACCGAATTCAGCCCACTGATGTTTTGGTTCAGTGCTTCCATCTGCTGCACATAGCCTTTCGAGTTTTGGCTGATGCCGTCAGAATTGTCGGAAATATGCCGGTACGCGCTCAACAAAGTATCGGACGCGCTTGTCAACGAATTCGTGACTTGCGAGAACTTTTCCATCTGCTCGGACATCGACGACAACTGTTCCAGGTATTTCCGGGTGGCTTCCGTCAGCTCGGCCATCTTTGAAATCTGCTCGGCCGCGCCGCTCAGTTTCTTGATGCTCTCCGATAGGTTGCGGGTGTCTTCTTCCGTCACGTCCAAGCCCAAGGAAGCGGCCGCGGCTGCCCCGCTGACCGTGCTGCCGCCGGAAGGAATTCCGTTGCCCACGTTCATGGCCATGCCTCCCATTTGGACACCGTGCCCTTCGCCGGCCTCGCTTTCCTTGCCGAAGTCCGGACGGTCCAACGGATTCTTCGACTTGAGGACCGGGAACACGTCTTCCCAGTGATAGTCGCTGTTCGGGCGTTCGAAGGCCGAAATGAAGAATACGGAAGCCTCCGTAATCATGGCCACAAACAGGATCTGGTTGGCATACGGCAGATGCAGCAGCTTGAACAAGGCCCCGAGGATGACGATGGAGGCGCCCCAACTGTAACAGAAGTTCAATACACGTTTCCCTTTCTCGCTGGAAAGGAACATCTCTATGATATTCTTGTATCTTCTATACTTTCCCATGGATTTATGTCTTTATTCGTTTATACCTTATTTCTTTTACTCTTATTTCTTTTTCCCTTTCACCTTGGAGAACCCGACTTGCGTGCGGATGCAACGGAAACCGATGTAGGAACGGGTCTCATTTTGGTATTCGTAACTGCGCATATCCGACCGGATGAACTGGGACACATCTTTCCACGAACCGCCCCTGACCACTTTCTTCTTCAGGGCATACGGGTCTTCCTTGGCCGCGTTGTACCGGAGTTCCGGGTTGATGTCGCTCATCTGGTTCGGGCCGGATTCGGTATAGGCCGTGGAGGTCCACTCGGATACGTTGCCCGCCATGTCGTACAGGCCGAACTCATTCGGGGCGAACGAGCCTACGCGCGACGTGATCAAATGCCCGTCTTCCGTATAATTCCCTTTCCCCGGCTTGAAGTTCCCGAGGAAGCAGCCTTTTCCGGTGCCTCCCACCAGGTTGTCGCCTGCCCACGGATATTTGTTCTCGCTCTTCCCGCAGCGGGCGGCATATTCCCATTCCCCTTCGGTCGGCAAACGGAAAGGTTCGACCACCTGCCCGGCAGGCAAAGTCAACGACTGCTTGAACAGATTTGTACGCCAGACGCAGAAGGCCGTCGCTTGTTCCCACGACACGCCGATAACCGGATAGTCGTCATATCCCGGATGGTTGAAATACATGCGGGTATAAGGTTCGTTGTAGGCATTGTTGAAGTCGTTCACCCAACAGTTCTCGTCCGGATAGATATTGACAATCCGCGTATGCAGGAAATCCCACGGGCCGCTTCTCGGGCGCGTGATGGTCTCGTTGACGATGTTCCCTTCCTCGTCGATGTAGGCCGTGTCTTTCGAGATCATGATCACCTCGTTAGGATCGACCTTGACATCCGTATTGCGGATTCTGTCGGCCGGGTCCATCTGGTTTTTCCGCAGGGCGGCGGCCGTATAATCGTACCATTCATATTTGAATACCATTTGTTTGGCATCCAGTTTCTTTTCGCCAGTCACCGGATTGGTGTAATAGACGCTCTCGATCGCGCGGATTTCGTCTTCGTTCGCCTTCTTCCACGGAATCGGGCGGCTCCAGTCGAGATGCGGCGTCACCGGATCACCGTATTTGTCTTCGGTGATCTTGAACAAGTCATTGCCCCCGTAGGCAGGATCGGCCAGCCGTTCGCGGATGATGGAATCGCGCACCCAATACACGAACTGGCGATATTCCGCGTTCGTCGTTTCCGTCTCGTCCATCCAGAAGGCATCCACCGAGATGCCTTTCTTGTCCGGCATGATGCCCCAAATCGAATCCTTTTCAGCCGGTCCCATCTCGAACGAGCCCCGGTTGATCAGCACCATCCCGTGAGGAGCCGGTTCGTTGATGGCCATCGAACGTGCTCCCGTGACTTCCCCTCCGCCGTTCGAAAGCGACCTGCCACAAGAGGTCAGCAGCGAGGCTGCTGCCAGAAGTATTGCCCCTGTCCTTTTCATATACTTATAATATACGTACACTTTTATGTTTTGCATTGCCTGTCTTTGTCTTTTTCAGCTTTAACCGGAACTGGACCACGACCTCGTGGTTTCCCCACGTCGCGTTCCGTATGGCCGTCGTCGGATAACCGAAAGAATACCCAATGTTGAACCTCCCGATGTTCGCCCCCAGCAAGATGCCCACCGATTCGTTCATCTTCCACGAGATGCCGCCGTTGAACATTTTGTTGTATTCCATCCGCGCCGTCACGTCCAGATGATAATTCTTCATGTCTGTCAGCAAAAACACGGATGGCTTTAGTACTATCAACGGATTATTCAGTCGAATATTGTATCCTCCCATAAAATTAAGCATTCCCCCGACATACGTGTAAACCGTCTCTTCCAGTTGTATCTCCGGGGAAGTCACGTGGGTGTACCCGATGCCGGCGTAGAAGTTCTTGTGGACATAAAACAGCCCGACATCCAAGTCGAACCCCATGCCGCTGACCGCCTCCTGCGGGAAGGCCTCGTCTTCCTGCTGGTGGAAAGGGCTCTGGGGGATGTAAATGCTGTCGCCCTTGAACGATTCCGACACGAACCCGATTTGCAGCCCTCCGCTCAGCACGCCGCCGAAGAGTTTCTGCCTGTAGGCATACTGGGCGCCCACGAAGGTGTTCCGGAACAGGCCGATGCTTTCCGTGTAGGCGGCGATGCCTATGCCGTGACTGGTCTTCCCGATTTTCAGGGGCATGTCGGCGGCCACGAAAAACGACTGCTGCGCATGGGGGAACCCGGCCCATTGCCGGTTGAACAAAGCCAGCATTTTCAGATCCTCCGTCGATCCGGCGGCCGCGGGGTTGTAATAGGCCGTCGCCATGAAGTAATGGCTCAAGGCCGCGTCCGTCTGCGCTTCCATCCCTTGCCGGGCCGCCCATCCCAATATGATCAGAAAAAGTATTCGCTTCATGCTGCTTTCATAAATCCGGTAGCGTCCTTTCCCCGCCTTCCGCGCGGGTACCCGCGACACCAAACTAATAACGGAGCAATCGGCTTTCTATTGTT
>CAYRFT010000104.1:0-6289 GCA_964423585.1 uncultured Parabacteroides sp.
TATTCTTCCAGCCAGGCGTTGATCTGGCGCATGATCTTTTCCTTTGTCTCCTCCGGCATGTTGCCGATGCGCGACAGGTGGCTGCCGCGGGGCTGGACATAGACCTGTTCGTTCTTCTTCCCCTTGAAGGAGGGGACGCGGGAGGCGCTCCACGGGTCCGTTTCCCCGTAGATGAAGATCATTTTCGGGTCGTTGTCTTTCAGGAAACGATAGACCTTGCGGTACAGTCCGGGGCGGAATTCGACTTTGTCTTTCAGTTCGTCGGGCAGCATGATGCGGTTGAGGTATCCCTTGCTGCTCCGGATGCGGAGGTATTTCCGGAAGGGCTTCGTGTCGTAGCCGTAGTATCCCAGCTCGCGGGCGGCCTGCACGTTGAAAGGCTCGATGTCCTGTCCGGTCGAGAAATACGAGGGGTCGCTGATGGCCATCCAGTGCTTGAACAGCTCCTCCTTGCCGGCCTCCGCCGGGGGGATGACGTTGAACGGCACGCCCCACTGCCAGAAGGCGAACGGGTATTCGAGCACGCTGTAGTCGTATATTTCTTCCAGCGGCACGCGGAAGGCGTACCCCTTCTCTTTCACGTAGGCCTCGAGCATCGGCATGAATTCGCTGCGGCGTTTCAGTATCTCCAGTTGGAAGTCGCGGATCATCTTCCGCTCGGCCTTAGTTCCTACTTTCTTCAGGAAAGTCTCATGCCGCCCGTCTTCCACGCCCCGGTTCAGCGGGGCGACGTAGGGCACGGAAAAGTCCACGTCGTCGGGGAAGTAGGCGCGGTACAGCGTGGTGGTCTGCCCTCCCTTGCTGATGCCGGTGCTGATCCATTTGCCGGTATAGACTTGCTTGAAGAGCGTGGTGATGCGGTGCAGGTCGTAGGCGGAGTTTTCGGCGGTCAGGTAATCCCAGTCGAAGGGGTCGGGCTTGGATTCCAGGAAGTAGCGGTGTTCCACGAAGACGACGTTGGCATCCAAGAGATGGGAAAGCTCTTCCCGGTAGGTCTCGCGCAGGGCGTATGCCCCGCCGTAGCCTTCGGTCACCAGCACGGTGGGGCGGTCGAAGCCCACGTGGCACACCACCACGCGCTGCCGGAACGTCCCGGCCTGTCTGCCGACGGGGTCGGTCTCTTGTTCCACGCGCACCAAGTATTTCTCCGGATACAAGTCTGTTTTCAGTGTTTCGATGCCGCTCACGCCCGGCAGGGCTTCCAGCTTTTCTTTCAGTCCGCCGGGTGCCGCCATGGCGAGCAGCACGCAGAAGAACGAAAGGAACAGCAAATTCGTCTTTCTCTTCATGGTCATTCCGTGTTTAAATGTTTGGCGGTCCGCATCAGGCCTTCGTATTTCGCCCGTCTGACGGCCGACCGGGCAAAGATACGATTATAATCGTCTTCCGTGAACGTTGGCAGGTCTTTTTTTTGGAGGCGCAGGAGGGCTTCCGACGGCCGGAACGCCGGTTCGGCGGTGGGTGTGGCGAAGCGGTTCCAGGGGCATGCCAGTTGGCAGGTGTCGCAGCCGAAGAGGCGGTTCCCCAGCTTTCGGGCTTCCCGCGGCGGTATCTCTCCCCGGTTTTCGATGGTCAGGTACGACAGGCAGCGGTTGGCATTCAGGACGCGGGCGGCTTCGAGGGCGGCGGTCGGGCAGGCGCGCAGGCAGCGGTCGCAAGTGCCGCAGCGCGAGGGGAGGGGCTTGTCGTAGGCATCGGCTTCCCAGGTCGTTACGATTTCCCCCAGGAAGAAGAACGAGCCTTTGCCGGGCAAGACCAGTTGCGTGTGCTTGCCGATCCAGCCCAATCCCGCCTTCCATGCCCAATACCGTTCCAACAGGGGCGCGGAGTCGGCGAAGACGCGCGCTTCTTCCGTCTTTCCCGCCGGGAAGTGCCGGGCGACACGTTGCCAGAGGAGGCGGAGCTTTTCCCGCACCACCTCGTGGTAATCCTGCCCGTAGGCGTAATAGGCGATGTGGGGTTGCGACGGGTCGCGCCTGCATGACGGATAATAGTTCAGGGCGACGGAGATGATGCTCCGCGCGCCTTCCACCAGCTTTCGCGGGTCGCGGCGTATCTCCCGGTGGTTTGCGAGGTAGGCCATCCCCGCATGGTAGCCTTTCGCTATCCATTCGTCCATCCGCCGCATTTCCTCCTCCGCCGGATGCACCGGGGCGATGCCGCATGCCGCGAATCCCAGCCCGGCAGCCTCCTCCTTGATTCTTAGGGTTGTCACGTCCATGGGCGTTCCTGCTCGAAAACCCGGAACTCGTAGCCTTCTTGCAACAGCCATTCGACGGCCCGGGGCATGGCATAACGCATGTTCTTCTCGGCCTTGAGCGAGTCGTGAAAGACGATGATAGAGCCGTTGCGGGCATACCGTTTTACGTGGGAGAGCACCTTTTCGGGTGTCAGACGGGAGTTGTAGTCGCGGGTGACGACATCCCACATGATGATGCGGTACTTCTTCTTCAGCTTGAACACCTGGCGGAAGCGCATGTGTCCGTGGGGCGGACGGAACAGGTTGCCCGGAATCCATTCGGCGGCCTTCTCGACGTTGGCCAGGTAGTTGCCCGTCAGGGTGCGGATTCCTTGGATATGGTTGAAGGTATGGTTGCCGATGCAGTGCCCCCGTCCGGCCACCATCCTGTACGTCTCCGGATGCTTGCGCACGTTGTCGCCCACCATGAAGAAGGTCGCCTTCACCCCGAACCGGTCCAGCACGTCCAAAACCCAAGGGGTAACCTCGGGAACCGGGCCATCGTCGAAAGTGAGATATACGCACTTCCGCCGTGCCGGGATTCTCCAGGTTACCCCCGGGAACAAAGCCCTGTAAAGCCAGGGCGGCCGTTCGATGAACATCGCGCCTTTATTCTTTGGATTCGGAAGACGATAACGCCATGCGGAAGTTGTCGAAATCTTCCTGGTATAGCTTCATCAGCTCCGGGTCTTTGTTCTTGGTGATCTTGATGACCTCCTGCAAGACATATAAATCGGAATTCACGTCGGAGGAAGCCGAGGCGAACTGCTTTTCGTTCAGGCGGAAATACCAGTTCAGGTTGCGCAGGGAATTGTCGGCGATGGCCTTCAGGACATCGTGCCCTTTCTCTTTCTCCCCCAATACGTAGTAAGACTCCCCGATGGAAAGGGCACTGTAGTCCAGCGGGATGTTCTCGGGCGGCAACACTTCCATGCACCTGTCGAGGACTTGCAGGGCCTTGTCGTTCTTCTTTTCGTAGATCAGCGTGGTGGCCAGCTTCCCGAATATGGCCATCCGGTAGCTCTTGCACATGCGCATCACGTTTTCATCCAAGTAAACGCCCGGCTTGTCCACGCCTCCCCATTTGAACTTGTTCATCACGTTGTCGTACATTTTCTCGGCATTGATCGCCTTCAGCGTGTTCTGCACCTGCATCGGGACGATCTGGTAGGCCATGCCCGTCTGCTGGAAATAGGGGTCCAGCTTGGCGAACTGGTCCGGGCTGACCGTTATCGCGTAATACATCGGGCGTTTCCAGTTGTTGTTCTGGAGCATGTTCAATATAAACAGCTCCTGCTTGCCCAGCGCGTCTTTCCCTTTCAGGTTGATGGTCATCTCCTTGAGGGGAGACGGCACGTCCATCCCCTCCAGCAGGCCGCTCTGCGCCAGGGCGGCCGAATCCACCGGATAGACCAGCGTTTCAGACGGGATGTAATCCATCGGCTGGCGGTATCCCGGCACTTTCTTGTATTTCGGGTCGTTGCTGCGGACGAATTCCAAGGCGGTGCCGAGGGCGACGGGCTTGTCGGTCATCGGGAAGATGTAGGCGAAGTCGCGCGTCCCCTGCACATACTCGTCGTGCGTCCACGAGATGGGCAGCGGCTCGGATTCATACGCCTGTTTCTTCATCTGGTCGGCATACCAGTCGGTTTGCAGGTAGCTGGTGTTGCAGACGCGCACGTCGGTGCGGATGCCCTCCACTTCCTGCGCGTACCACAACGGGAAGGTGTCGTTGTCGCCGTTGGTGAATATGATCGCGTTCGGCTCGCAGGATTCCAGGTAATTGGAGCCGATGTCGCGGCAGACGTAACGCCCCGAGCGGTCGTGGTCGTCCCAGTTCTGCGCGGCCATGCGGACAGGCACCAGCAGGGCGGCTATCGAAGCCACCGCCGCCGCCGCCGTGGAAGGCAGCTTGGCATAGGCCTGCAGCATCTTCGCCAAGGCAATCACGCCGAAGCCGATCCAGATGCAGAAGGCATAGAACGACCCCGCATAGGCATAGTCCCGCTCGCGCGGCTGGTAAGGGGTCTGGTTCAGGTAGAGCACGATGGCGATGCCGGTCATGAAGAAGAGCATGAACGTGATCCAAAAGCCCTGCATTCCCTTCTTCCCGGCCGATATCTGGCAGCAAAGGCCCAGCAGCCCGAGCAGCAGCGGCAGCATGAAATAGGTATTGTGCCCTTTGTTGTTGATGATGTCGTTCGGCATGTCGTCTTGCGGGCCCACCAGCAAGGCGTCGATGGGTTTGATGCCGGTGATCCAGTTGCCGTTCTGCACCTCCCCGTTTCCCTGTATGTCGTTCTGGCGGCCGGAGAAGTTCCACAGGAAATAACGCCAGTACATGAAGTTCAACTGGTAGGAGAGGAAGAAGCGCAGGTTCTCGCCGAAGGTCGGCTTCACCGTCGATTTGGTTTCGCCGCACTGCTTGTACTTCACCTGCTCTCCCTTGATCCGCGCCCATTCCTTGTAGGCCTCCACGTGGCGGCCGTCCGAGCTGTACATGCGGGGGAACAGCATGTTCAGTTCGTCCACATACTGGTAGTCCATGTCGTGGCGCGACACGTAGTAGCGGTCCTTCTCGCCCGGGTCTTTCTTGGAGACGCGCGTCCATACCGGGTCGCCCTCTTTCACGTCGGGGACGCAGACACCGCCTTCCTTCCTCCGTTTGATTTCCGAGACGTAGGTATTCCCGTACAGCAGCGGGGTCTGCCCGTATTGCTCGCGGGCCAGGTAGGTGCGCAGCGTGAAGATGTCTTTCGGCACGTTCTGGTTCATCGGGGTATCCGCCGTGGCGCGGATCAGGGTCAGCGCGTAGGAAGAGTATCCCACCACGACTACCATCAGGCAGACCAGGATCGTGTTCAGCAGCTTCAGGTTCGGCTTCTTGTTTATGAACAAGTAGGCTGCCAGGCCGATGCTCAGGATGATGGCAAACGTGTATCCCTTGCCGATGAAGGGGATGCCGATCAGCACGACCGACAGCAGGAAGGAGGCACGCAGGCGGAACGGGCGTATCTCGTCGCGCATGGTCTCCCGGATGGCCCAGGCCAGCACGCCCGCCAGTACCAGCACATAGACGTAAACGCCCGTGTTGTAGGGCATGCCCAGCACGTTCACGAAGAGCAGCTCGAAGTAGCCGCAGATCTCCACCAGCCCTTGGATGACCCCGTACATCATCAGGACGATGATGACGAACGAGACGAACAGCGCGACGAGCGTCCCCTTCATGGTCGGGTTCGGGAACTTCTTGTAGTAGTAAACCAGCGCGATTGCCGGGATGGACAGCAGGTTCAGCAGGTGGACGCCGATGCTCAACCCCATCAGGTAGGCGATCAGCACGATCCAACGGTCGGCGTTGGGGGTGTCGGCCACCGATTCCCACTTCAGTATCAGCCAGAACACCAAGGCCGTGAACAGGGACGAATAGGCATATACCTCCCCCTCGACGGCCGAGAACCAGAACGTGTCGCTGAAGGTGTAGGCCAGCGCGCCCGCCAGGCCTGCCCCCATGATCGTGACGACCTGGCCCGTCTTGATCTCTTCCGTGCCGTCGGCCACGATCTTCTTCGCCAGGTGCGTGATGCTCCAGAAGAGGAAGAGGATGGTCAGCCCGCTGGCCAGGGCCGACATCGTGTTCACCATCTTGGCCACCGTGGAGGGGTCTGAGGCGAACTGCGTGAACAGGTTGGCCGTCAGCATGAAGAAGGGCGCTCCGGGCGGATGCCCCACTTCCAGTTTATACGCTGAAGAAATGAACTCCCCGCAGTCCCAGAAGCTCGCGGTGGGTTCCATGGTCATCAGATACACGCACGAGGCGATGATGCAGACGATCCATCCCAATGTGTTGTCGATCAGTCTATACTTTTTCATACGTCGCATAAGTTTATAGTTAAAGGTTTCGCCCCGGCAGGGGGGCTTCCATGCAAAACAAGCGCAAATGTACGTCTTTTCGCTTACAATCCAACGGCGGACGGGGCATAAATTGCACGTCGCGCCGAAAAAACCGCCTGCGCCCGGTTCCTTGCGGCTGTCCCGCCTCCGCCGCCGGGC
>CAYRFT010000105.1:0-6208 GCA_964423585.1 uncultured Parabacteroides sp.
CCGCCCTTTCCGCAGGCCGCGGGGAGGGCGCGGGGGTTTCGCCTGCCTTCCCGACAAATTACGGGCGGAAGTGATAAGGGAAAATGAAAAAATCGCTTACTTTGCAAGCTGTAAAATCAAAAAAGTATCATTAAAAACAAGAAAGTCATGGCACAAGAAGATGTTTTCAAGAAATTGATATCGCACTGCAAAGAGTATGGGTTCGTATTCCCTTCATCCGAGATTTACGACGGCTTGGGAGCCGTGTACGACTACGGCCAGAACGGCGTGGAGCTGAAAAACAACATTAAGAAATACTGGTGGGACAGCATGACCCTCCTCCACGAGAACGTGGTGGGGCTCGATTCGGCCATCTTCATGCACCCGGCCATCTGGAAGGCCTCCGGCCACGTGGACGCCTTCAACGACCCCCTGATCGACAACAAGGATTCCAAGAAACGCTACCGCGCCGACGTGCTGGTGGAAGAACATCTGGCCAAGATAGAGGAGAAGATGGACAAGGAAGTGGCCAAGGCCGCGAAGAAGTTCGGGAGCACGTTCGACGAGGCCCTCTTCCGCGCCACCAACCCGCGCGTGCTGGAGCACCGGGCGAAGTGGGACGAGATACACCGCCGTTACGCGAAAGACATGAACGAATCGGACTTCGAGGACCTGCGCCGCCTCATCGTGGAGTGCGGCATCGTCTGCCCGGTATCCGGCACCTGCAACTGGACGGACGTGCGGCAGTTCAACCTGATGTTCTCCACCGAGATGGGCTCGACGGCCGACGGCTCGATGAAGGTTTACCTGCGCCCCGAGACGGCCCAGGGCATCTTCGTGAACTTCCTGAACGTGCAGAAGACGGGACGCATGAAGATACCGTTCGGCATCGCCCAGATCGGCAAGGCCTTCCGCAACGAAATCGTCGCCCGCCAGTTCATCTTCCGCATGCGCGAGTTCGAACAGATGGAGATGCAGTTCTTTGTCCGCCCCGGCGAGGAGATGGAGTGGTTCGCGAAGTGGAAGGCCGCCCGCCTGGCATGGCACCGCGCGCTGGGGCTGGGCGACGGGAAATACCGCTACCACGACCACGAGAAGCTGGCCCATTACGCCAACGCGGCCACCGACATCGAGTTCGAGATGCCCTTCGGCTTCAAGGAGGTGGAGGGAATCCACAGCCGCACCGATTTCGACCTCGGGCAGCACGAGAAATTCTCCGGGAAGAAGATACAGTACTTCGACCCCGAGCTGGGGCAGAGCTACACGCCCTACGTCATCGAGACTTCCATCGGCGTGGACCGCATGTTCCTGAGCGTGATGGCGGGCTCGTATTGCGAGGAGGCCCTGGAGAACGGCGAGACGCGCGTCGTCTTGAAATTGCCGGCGGCGCTGGCCCCGGTCAAGCTGGCCGTCCTCCCGTTGGTGAGGAAAGACGGCCTGCCCGAAAAAGCGGAGGAAATCATGCAGATGCTGCGCCTCGATTTCCGTTGCCAGTACGACGAGAAGGATTCGATAGGCAAGCGTTACCGCCGGCAGGATGCCATCGGCACGCCGTATTGCATCACGGTCGATCACGACACGCTGGAGGACAACTGCGTGACCATCCGCTTCCGCGACACGATGGAGCAGGAGCGCGTGGGCATCGGCCGGCTGCATGAGATTATCTCGGAAAAAGTGAGCATGAAGGGTTTGTTGAAAAAAATAGCGGAATGACATGAAAAAGTATTGGCACATAGCAGGGATGATGGCAATCATGCTGTCCACGTTGGCGGCATGCAACGATGATGACGATAACAATTATGGCATCGTGGTCGATGAGGCCTGGAAAGAAATCAACCTGGCGGCCTTCGATGCCCGCCTGGCGGCCGCGAAGACGGACCCCTCCTTGTTCACAATCAACTCGGAGAGCGGCAACGGGCAGATCATCTGCAAAATCCTGAAGGAGGGCGAAAGCACGGAGACGATCTATTACACGAGCCGGGTCAGGTGTTATTACAAGGGTTGTTTTGTGGCCGACGAGGACGGGAATGCCGTCTCGGACCCCGACAGCGTGCTCTCCCGGGGCGTGGTCTTTGATTCGGCGTTGAGGGAAGACGAGGCCGACCCGCTGGAGACGGTCGTCAGCGATGTCGTGGATGGCTGGACGACGGCCTTGCAGCACATGCACGAGGGGGATGTCTGGGAAGTCTGGATTCCTTACCAGTTGGGATACGGCGTTTCCGGGAACGGGAACAGGATCAAACCTTATACCACGTTGGTTTACCAGATAGAAGTAAAGGAACTCGTCGAGCAATGACGGCGCTTGAAAGCGCGTCGCCCGTGACGGGCCATATACGCGGGGCATGGCGTGGCATGATTTCTTGAAATTTTTTGGGTGCCGAATGTGAGAAGATTGCCGGAAAACGACAAGTGCATGGACCAGGGGGAGATAATATTGTATCAGCCGGACGAGGTAATCCGGCTGGAAGTCCATCTGAAAAATGAAACCGTATGGTTGTCCATTGAAGAAATGTCCCGGCTTTTCGGACGGGACATAAGCGTGATAGGGAAGCATATCCGCAATATATTCAAGGAAGGGGAGCTGGCCAAGGATGCAGTTTGGGCAAAATTTGCCTATACTGCGGCTGACGGGAAGACGTACCAGGTGGATTATTACAACCTGGACGTGATCATCTCGGTGGGCTACCGGGTGAAAAGCAAACAGGGGACGCTCTTCCGCCAGTGGGCCGGCCAGGTCTTGAAGGAATATGTCCTGAAAGGGTACACGATCAACTTGTATCCCCACCGCCTGTTGGAAGAGAAGCTGGACGAACATGACCGCCGGATACGGGACTTGGCCGACAAGGTCGATTTCTTTGTCCGGGTTTCCTTGCCTCCGGTGGAAGGCGTTTTCTTCAACGGGCAGATCTTCGATGCGTATAAATTTGCATTGGACCTGATCAAGTCGGCGAAGGAGTCGCTGGTCGTGGTGGACAATTACGTGGACGAGACGGTCTTGCTGATGTTGAGCAAGCGCAGGGCGGACGTGTCGGCCGTGATTTATACGCAGCGGATCATGCCGCAGATGCAGTTGGATTTGGAGAAGCATAACAGCCAGTATCCGCCTGTCGAGGTGAAGACGTACAAGGACTGCCACGACCGTTTCCTGCTGATCGATTCCAAGGAGGTCTATCACATCGGGGCTTCGTTGAAGGATTTGGGGAAGAAGATGTTCGCTTTCTCCAAATTGTCCATACCGGCCGCCATGATCATGGATTTGTTGGAGGGGAAAGCGCAGAAGGAAGAGCCACCGGGCAAGGAAGGGAAGGAGACGTGACGGCTGCCAGGCCGATAACGGACGAGGCACGGGACCGCGGCGCAGATTCGGCCGCCGGTCCCGTGCCTCGTGTCTTGTGTCTTCTCAATGCCCGTGCGGGACAGGCGGATAATCCAACGTGTAGTGCAGGCCTCGGCTTTCCTTGCGTTCGATGGCCTGGCGGGTAATCAGGTAGCCCACGTTGATCATGTTGCGCAGTTCGCAGATTTCGCGGGAGGCGATGGAACGCTTGAACAGGCTCTCGGTCTCCTCGTACAGCAAATCGAGGCGGTCCCATGCCCGCTTCAGGCGCAAGTCCGAACGGACGATGCCCACATACGTGCTCATGATTTGCCCGACTTCCTTCAGGCTCTGGGTAATCAATACCATCTCTTCCGGCCAGCGGGTTCCTTCATCGTCCCATTCCGGGATATTCTCTTGGTAGGAAAGCGAATCGAGGATACCCAGGCTGTGCTTGGCCGCGACGTCGGCATACACCACGGCCTCGATCAGGGAGTTGGAGGCGAGGCGGTTGCCGCCGTGCAGTCCCGTGCATGAGCATTCGCCGGCGGCATACAGGCGGTTGATGGACGAGCGGGCGTTCAGATCGACCTTGATGCCTCCGCAGAGGTAATGGGCGGCGGGGGCCACGGGGATATAGTCTTTCGTGATGTCGATGCCCAATCCCAAGCACTTCTCGTAGATGTTCGGGAAGTGCCTCTTCGTCTCTTCCGGGTCTTTGTGCGTCACGTCGAGATAGACGTGGTCGTCGCCGCGGTTCTTCATTTCCGTGTCGATGGCGCGGGCCACGATGTCGCGCGGTGCCAGAGAGAGCCGCTTGTCGTATTTGTGCATGAATTCCTTGCCGTCCATCGTGCGCAATACGCCGCCGTAGCCGCGCATGGCCTCGGTGATGAGGAACGAGGGGCGGTCGCCCGGATGGTAGAGGGCTGTCGGGTGGAACTGCACGAACTCCATGTCCTTTACCGTTCCCTTGGCACGATAGACCATCGCGATGCCGTCGCCGGTCGCCACCAGCGGATTGGTGGTAGTCCGGTAAACGGCGCCGATGCCTCCGGTGGCCATCAGGGTGATTTTGGAGAGGAACGTGTCGATTCTGCCCGTCTTCATGTCCATGATATAAGCGCCGTAGCATTCGATGCCGGGTGTCTGGCGGGTGACCGTCATGCCCAGGTGGTGCTGCGTCAGGATCTCGATGGCGAAGTAGTTCTCGAACACGGTGATGTTGGAGTGGGTCTGCACGGCGCGGATCAGGCTGTCCTGTATCTCGGCCCCCGTATTGTCTTTGTGGTGCAGGATGCGGAATTCGGAGTGCCCTCCTTCCCGGTGCAGGTCGAAGTTCCCTTCGGCATCCTTGTCGAAATCGACGCCCCAACTGATCAGCTTCTTGATCTGTTGCGGGGCGTTGCGGACGACCTGTTCGACGGCTTTCCGGTCGCTCAGCCAGTCGCCTGCGATCATGGTGTCCTGGATATGCTTGTCGAAGTTGTCAACAAGCAGGTTGGTAACAGACGCCACGCCTCCTTGGGCAAAATACGTGTTCGCTTCTTCGAGGCCGGATTTGCAGACGAGGGCCACCTTTCCTTTGTCTGCCACTTTCAAGGCAAAGCTCATCCCGGCGATGCCGGAACCAATAACTAAGAAATCAAATCGCTGTACCATATAGTTGTGTTTAAGAAGTTACGCGGCACGTGCCTTTTATGCCAGGTCACACGTTGAAACGGAAGTGCATGACGTCGCCGTCTTGCACGACGTAATCCTTGCCTTCGACGCTCATCTTGCCGGCTTCCCTGACGGCGGCCTCCGAGCCGTAGGAGACATAATCGTCGTATTTGATGACTTCGGCGCGGATGAAGCCCTTCTCGAAGTCGGTGTGGATCACGCCTGCGCATTGCGGGGCTTTCCACCCTTTGCGGAAGGTCCACGCGCGGACTTCGTCGGGCCCGGCGGTCAGGAAGGTTTGCAGGTCCAGCAGCCTGTAGGCCGACTTGACGAGGCGGTTCACGCCCGATTCCTCAAGCCCTATTTCCTCCAGGAACATCCGGCGTTCGTCGTAGGTCCCCAGTTCCGCTATTTCGCTTTCGATTTTGGCGGCTACCACCAGGATCTCGGCATCCTCCCCCTTGACGGCCTCGCGGACGGCCTCCACGTGGCGGTTGCCGCTTACGGCGCTGGCCTCGTCCACGTTGCAGACGTAGAGGACCGGCTTGTTGGTCAGGAGGAAGAGGTCGCGCGCCGCCTTTTCTTCTTCCTGCGTCCCGAAGGAGACGGTGCGGGCGTTCTTCCCCTGCTCCAGCGCCTCCTTGTACCTGCACAGCACCTCGCAGGCTGTCTTGGCTTGCTTGTCCCCGCCGGTCTGGGCTTGCTTCTGCACCTTGGCGATGCGGCTCTCCACCGTCTCCAGGTCTTTGAGCTGTAGCTCCATCTCGATGATCTCCTTGTCCCTGACCGGATCGACGGAGCCGTTCACATGGACGATGTTCTCGTCGTCGAAGCAGCGCAGCACATGCAGGATGGCATCCGTCTCCCGGATGTTGGCGAGGAACTTGTTCCCCAGCCCTTCCCCTTTGCTCGCGCCCTCCACCAGTCCGGCGATGTCCACGATTTCGACCGTGGTGGGGACGACCCGCTGCGGGTGTTCTATTTCCGCCAGCCTGTTCAGGCGTTCGTCGGGAACGGTGATGACGCCCACGTTCGGCTCGATCGTGCAGAACGGGAAGTTGGCCGACTGTGCCTTCGCGTTCGACAAACAGTTGAAAAGAGTGGACTTCCCCACGTTCGGAAGCCCGATGATGCCGCATTGTAATGCCATAGTATGATATGATTCGTTTAGTGGTCTGTTGATTGTGTTGCAAAGATACAAATTCTTTGCAGCTTGGCAAACGATGTCCTTGCCGAGGCGCAAAGGATGTC
>CAYRFT010000106.1:0-6159 GCA_964423585.1 uncultured Parabacteroides sp.
TTGATTTTTTTCTTTTCCCCAAATTCATTAGTTTTGCTTCATAAAAACAAGTTAGCCATCAATAACCAGCGAATATGAAAATCAACCAGCTATCCACGCTCATCTGCATGAGCGTATGTATGACCGAATTCACCTATGCGCTCCCGCCCGCCGAAGGAACGCAAATCATCGCGGAACCGGATTACACCATCCCGAACCAGCCTATCTGCGAAATGAACTATTCACCGGCGGCCACCCGCTTTTCCTTGTGGGCCCCCTCCGCGATTGAAGCGGAAATCCGGATCTACGCCTCGCACGACAGCCCGGAGCCGGAACGGATTATCCCCCTCGACCCGGACATGCAGGGGAGCTGGAGCCAAACCGTGGAAGGCGACCTGAAAGGAAAATTCTACACATTCCGGGTGAACATCGACGATGCCTGGCAAAAGGAGACGCCCGGAATCTTCGCCCGCGCCGTAAGCGTAAACGGGGACAGGGCGGCCATCATCGATTTCCGGGAGACCAATCCGGAAGGGTGGGACAACGACTCCCGCCCGAAAATGAAACACCCGGCCGACATCGTGCTGTACGAAATGCACCACCGCGACTTCTCCATCCACCCGTCGTCGGGCATCCGCCACAAGGGGAAGTTCATGGCCATGACCGAAACGGGAACGACATCCGGCGGGCAGAAGACGGGCATCGACCATCTAAAGGAATTGGGGATTACCCACGTGCATATCCTGCCCTCGTTCGATTTTGCCTCTGTCGATGAGACGAAATTAGACCAAAACACATACAACTGGGGCTATGACCCGAAGAACTACAACGTGCCCGACGGTTCATACGCCACCGACCCTTACAATCCCGTCACGCGAATCAAGGAATTCAAGGAAATGGTACAGGCCCTGCACAAAGCCGGCATCCGCGTCGTCCTGGATGTCGTTTACAATCATACCTTCTCTGCCGCCGACAGCCCGTTTGAACAGACGGTGCCCGGTTATTTCTTCCGCATGTACGAGAACGGAGAATTCTGCAACGGCTCGGCCTGCGGGAACGAAACCGCCAGCAACCACCGGATGATGCGCAAATACATGGTCGAGTCAGTCTGCTACTGGGCGAGGGAATACCATATCGACGGGTTCCGCTTCGACTTGATGGCCATCCACGACATAAAAACCATGAACGACATCCGGGAGGCGCTCAATGCCATCGACCCGACCATCCTGACATACGGCGAGGGCTGGGGTGTCGGCAAATTGGGCTACGACGAAAACAAACTCGCCTACAAGAAATATACGTTCCGGATGCCGGGCATCGCCGCCTTCAGCGACAACCTGCGCGACGGTTTGCGCGGCCCGTTCTCCGACCACCATAAAGGAGCCTTCGTGGTGGGATTGCCGGGGCACGAGGAGGAGGTGAAATTCGGCATCGCCGGAGGAGTCTTGCACAAACAGGTGAAGGCAAGCGATTTCTGGGCGGCCGAACCGACCCAGCATATCAGCTATGTAAGCTGCCACGACGACCATTGCCTGCGTGACCGCCTGATAAATACTTTGGGAAACGATACTTCGGAGGAAACGATCCTCAAGCTGGACAAGCTGGCACAGACGGCGGTCCTCACCTCGCAAGGCATTCCTTTTATCTTCTGCGGGGAAGAATTGTTCCGTACCAAGCAAGGCGTAGGCAACAGTTACAAGAGCCCGGATTCCATCAACGCGATTCCCTGGACGAACAAAACGAAATACCACGACTTGTATCAATACTACAAAGAACTGATCGCCATCCGCCGGGCGCATCCCGCCTTTTACCTGGGAACGGCCGAAAAGGTGCGCGAGCATCTGGAATTCTTGCCGGTGGAAGGGGATAATTTAGTGGCCTTCCAATTAAAAGACATACAAGGCATCGATTCCGCGCAGCGGATCATCGTCGTCTTGAACAGCAACAAGGAGAGCCGGGAAATACAAATCCCGGACGGTACTTATCAAGTGCTCGTGAAGAACGGGAAAGCCGACCGCAACGGGCTCGGCCCGCACACAGGCCACAACCTGGAAGTGGAAGCCCGGTCGGCGGTCATCTTAGTCAAGAATCAATAATCATTAAACACAGTACATACATGAAAACAATCCCCGACCATAGTTTCGGAAAGCTATGGAATATCAGTTTCGGATTCTTTGGCGTACAAATCGCGTATGCCCTGCAAAGTGCCAACATCAGCCGGATCTTCTCCACTTTGGGAGCCGACCCGCATGACCTAAGTTATTTCTGGTTGCTGCCGCCATTGGCCGGCATGATTGTGCAACCCATCATCGGAGCCGCCAGCGACAAGACATGGACACGCTGGGGACGGCGCATCCCTTACCTGTTTCTCGGGGCCACGCTGGCACTGATCGTCATGTGCCTCTTGCCGAATGCCGGGAGTTTCGGATTCACCGTCGCCCAGGCGATGATCTTCGGCCTGTTCGCGCTGATGCTGCTCGACACGTCGATCAACGTCGCCATGCAGCCCTTCAAGATGATGGTGGGCGATATGGTCAACGAGAAACAGAAGAGCCTCGCCTACTCCATCCAAAGTTTCCTTTGCAACGCCGGCAGCCTGGTGGGGTATCTCTTCCCGTTCATCTTCACGTGGATCGGCATAAACAACATTGCCCCGAAAGGCGTCATACCCGATTCGGTGATCTATTCCTTCTACATCGGGGCCTTCATCCTCGTCTTGTGTGTCTTCTATACCGCCTTCACGGTAAAAGAATACCCGCCGAAAGAATATGCGGAATATCATCAGATAGCCCCGGAAAACCCGCAGGAAAAGACTAACGTCCTCTCGTTGCTGAAGCGCGCGCCATCGGTATTCTGGACAGTCGGGCTCGTGCAGTTCTTCTGCTGGGCGGCCTTCATGTTCATGTGGACATACACCAGCGGCACGGTCGCCACGCAAGCCTTTGACACGCCAGTAATCGAGAGGGTGACGGACGGAATCGCTTCGGTGGTGTTGAATACCCAGTCCGCAGAATACCAGAATGCAGCCGACTGGGTCGGCATCCTGTTTGCCGTACAAGCCATCGGTTCGGTCCTGTGGTCGGTTGTCATTCCCAACATCAGGAACGTGAAGGCGGCATACATGATAAGCCTGATATTAGGCGGCATCGGGTTCATCTCCATATATTTCATCCATGATCCTTACGGACTGTTCGCTTCCTTCCTGCTGGTGGGATGCGCATGGGCCGCCATGCTCGCCTTGCCTTTCACCCTCCTGACCAACGCCTTGAAAGGAGGACACGTGGGGATTTACCTGGGATTGTTCAACTGCACGATATGTGTCCCGCAGATTGTCGCCGCGGCCGTCGGCGGTTCCCTGTTGCGCATGCAAACCGAAGCCGGTTCGTTACCGCCCGAAACCAACATGCTGGCCTTGGCGGGAGTCTTTCTGCTGATCGGGGCGGCTTGCGTAGTCTTCATCAAACAACATTCAGAAACCTCTAAATCCAACTGACATGAAAATATCCTTCCAGATTCATTATCATACCCACTGGGGAGAGGATGTCCGGCTCCTGTTTTCCGACGGCATGGTATATCCGCTCCATACCCGCAACGGGGAGGTCTGGCGCGGCAGCCTCGAATTGGATTCGGCGGCCTGTCCGTCCGAACTGGGCTATCAATATGCCATCTTCCAAGACGACGTATGCGTCCGCAAGGAATGGAACGGCGTGAAGCGGCGCTTGCACATAAACTCGGCTTATGACCGGTTGATTATGGACGATGCCTGGCGCGACCGCCCGGAAGACTCCTATTTCTACAGCTCCGCCTTTTCAGGAGAGGAAGCCCCGTATTACCCCTCCGGGACGGAGCTCAGCCACGCGAAATCGATCTTGCTGAAAGTACGCTGCCCGCGCATCCGCCACAAGAGCTGGAAACTGGCCGTCAGCGGCAACCAGCGCATCCTGGGCGAATGGGACATGACCGCCCCCAAGATGATGCAGCCCTGCGGGCCCAATGAATGGTGCATCCTGCTCGACGCGACCGGCATACGCTATCCTTTCGAATACAAATACCTGGCATGGGACACGGAAAACAACCGCGAAGGCGAATGGATCAGCGGGAACAACCGCCGGATCGATTCCTTGCCGCTGCAAGACGGCGATCTGCTGGTGATGTCCGACGACGAGGTGCATTTCGACCTGCCGGCATGGAAGGCCGCCGGCGTGGCGGTACCGGTCTTCTCGCTCCGCTCGGAACGGAGCTTCGGCGTGGGCGATTTCGGGGACCTGAAGAAGATGATCGACTGGGCTGTCCTCACCGGGCAGAAGGTCGTGCAGATCCTCCCGATCAACGACACGGGAATCACGCACACATGGACCGACTCCTATCCCTACAACAGCATCTCCATCTATGCCTTCCACCCGATGTACATCGACCTGGACCAACTGGAACCCTTGGAAGACGCCGCGCAACGGAAGAAGTTCGAGCAATGCCGCGCGGAACTGAACGCCCTGCCGCAGGTGGACTATGAAGCCGTGAACCGGCGCAAGCTGGAATACCTGCGCCTCCTGTTCCGGCAGGCAGGGGAAAGGTTGCTGGCATCGGCAGGCTTCCGCCGGTTCTTCAAGGAGAACAAACAGTGGCTTGTCCCCTACTCCGTCTTCTGCCATCTGAGGGACAAGCACGGGACACCGGTGTTCCGCGACTGGCCCGAACACCAGGTTTACCACGAGGAGGCCGTCTCGCGGATGGCGGAAGAAGATCCGGAATGCCGGGCGGCGGCACGCTTCAATTACTTCCTGCAATACGTCCTGCACGTCCAGTTGCGCGCCGCCAGCGAGTATGCCCGCGGCAAGGGGGTGCTCCTGAAGGGCGACATCCCCATCGGCATCAGCCCCGACAGCGTGGAGGCATGGACGGAGCCCCACTACTTCAACCTCGACGGGCAGGCAGGCGCGCCGCCCGACCCTTTCTCGGAGACGGGGCAGAACTGGGGCTTCCCGACCTACAACTGGGACCGCATGGAACAGGACGGCTACAAGTGGTGGAAGAGGCGTTTCCGCAAGATGGCGGAGTACTTCGACGCCTACCGCATCGACCACATCCTCGGCTTCTTCCGCATCTGGGAGATACCCTCGCATTCCGTGCAGGGGCTGCTGGGGCAGTTCGTCCCCTCCCTCCCCATGTCGGCCGATGAAATCAGCCGCTTCGGCCTGTTCTTCCGCAAGGAGGCGTTCACCAAGCCCCATATCACCGACAGCGTCCTCGAGGCCAAGTTCGGCAAGCTGAAAGGGCAGGCCAGGCAGGACTATCTGGTCCAAGTCTCGCCGCACGAATACGCCTTGCGCCCCGAATACGCCACCCAGCGCCAGGTGGAACGCCATTTCCTCGGGAAGAACGACCCGCAAAGCATCCTCTTGCGCGACGGCCTCTTCGGGCTGATCAACAACGTCCTGTTCGTCGCCGACCGGAAAGACCCGGACCTCTACCACCCGCGCATCGCCGTCAGGAACGAGCCGGTCTATGAAAGCCTCACCCCCTCGGAGAAGGCCGCCTTCGACCGCCTCTACACGCATTATTTCTACCACCGCCACAACGACTTCTGGTACCACGAGGCGATGAAGAAGCTGCCGGAGCTGACCGACTCGACGCGGATGCTCGTGTGCGGCGAGGACCTCGGCATGATTCCCGGATGCGTGAAAGGCGTGATGGACGAGCTGCGCATCCTGAGCCTCGAGATACAACGGATGCCGAAAGACCCCGCCGAGACCTTCGGAGACCCCGCCCGCTACCCCTACCGCTCGGTGTCCACCATCTCGACACACGACATGTCAACCCTGCGCGGCTGGTGGCACGAAGACCCCAACCTGACGCGCGCCTACTTCTACGACGTGCTGGGCGGCTGGGGCGACTATCCCGCCGAGGCCTCGGGCTGGCTGTGCGACTACATCGTCTTGAAGCACCTCTTGGGCAACTCGATGCTCTGCATCCTCTCGCTGCAGGACTGGCTCTCCATCAACGAGAAAGTACGCTGCCCCGATGCCGACGCCGAGCGCATCAACGTCCCCTCCAACCCGCGCCACTACTGGCGGTACAGGATGCACATCACCCTCGAAGACCTGATGCGGCGCACCGCCCTCAACGACCGCATCCGCGACATGATCAGGAAGTCGGGGAGAATGGAAGGATAAGGAGCATCCC
>CAYRFT010000107.1:0-6157 GCA_964423585.1 uncultured Parabacteroides sp.
GGATGCTCTCGGATAGGAGCATGGGATGCTCTCGGATAGGAGCATGGGATGCTCCTGATTAAAAAATTTCAAACAACTAAACAATGAAGTATATGAAGAAGATATTATTTGTCCTCTTAGCCATGTGCGCGGGGTCGGTATATGCGCAGGACCGTTTTTTCGATCATACTGCGGTGGAGTTGCGTGACGCGCTGAGCCTGGCCCTGGGGTCATACCACGGCGGCGACGGCAAGCCGCAAATGTCGGGAGGCGCGGATTTCTGGTACAGCTTCGACAACCTGCCGTGGGATTGCGGCCTGTTCACGCAGTTCGACGTCGCCAAGCGGCGGTTCGAGGGAGGAAGCCAGAAGAACGAAAGCGCATCGTTCGGCGTGCTGGGGTGCTACAACTTCCACAAGGGCGAGGAAGTCAATCCGTTCGTGAGTGTCGGCGTGGGCGCGTCCTACCATGACACGTCGGGCTACGAATTCCTCCACACGTCCGAGTGGTCGGGCGCGCTCACGATGAGGTCGGGCGTGGAGATCTGCGGCGAGTTGCGGGTCGGTGTCCATATCCAGGTCTCCCGCAAGGGCTACAACACGTGGGGCCTCAACATCGGCTGGGTGATGGGACGGAGAATGAAGAAATAAGGCGGCGATGGACGTGGCATGGCTGATAGGAGGGCTGGCGTTGATCCTGGCGGGGGCCGACGCGCTGACCGACGGTTCGGCGGCGGTGGCGAGGAGGCTGCGGGTGTCAGACCTCGTGATAGGCCTGACGGTGGTGGCCTTCGGCACGTCGGCCCCCGAGCTGGCCATCAGCGTCCTGTCGTCGGTCAGGGGCAGCGCGGAGATGTCTATCGGCAACGTGGTGGGGAGCAACATCTTCAACATCCTGGTGATCATGGGCTGCACGGCGCTGGTCATGCCGGTGAAGGTGGGCGAGGGGACGATGAGCAAGGAGATACCGCTGGTCATCCTCTCGTCGCTGGTGCTGGCGTTCTTCGCCAACGATGTCCTGCTCGACGGCGGGGCGGCCAACGTCATCAGCCGGTCCGACGGGCTGGTGCTGCTGGCCTTCTTCCTGATATTCATGCGCTACTCGTTTGCCATCGCCCGCAACGGCGCGGAGGCGGATTCCGGCGGCCGCAAGGCGAAGGAGATGACGGGCGCGAAGGCGGCGTTGTACATCGCGGGAGGCCTGGCGGGGCTTGTCGGCGGCGGCCGGCTGTTCGTCGAGGGGGCCTGCGGGGTCGCCCGTTCCTTGGGTGTGGGCGAGTCGGTGATAGGGCTGACGCTGGTGGCGGGCGGCACGTCCTTGCCGGAGCTGGCCACGTCGGTCGCGGCCGCCTTGAAGAAGAACCCCGGCATCGCCGTCGGGAACGTGATAGGCAGCAACCTGTTCAACGTCTTCTTCGTGCTGGGGTGCAGCGCGGCGGTCTCCCCGCTTCCGATGGGCAACATCGGCAACGCCGACGTGGGGATGCTGCTTGTCTCCTCCCTGCTGTTCTGGCTGACGGGCTGGTTCTTCAAGGAACGGACCATCACCCGCGCCGAGGGGGCCTTGCTGGTGGCGTGCTACGTGGCCTACACGGCCTTCCTGCTCTTCCGGCAGGCAGGCTGAGCGGCGGGATTTCCCCCGGCGGCGGCAACAAGTCACGGGGCAGTTTGTTTCATGGGTAAACGTAATACACATTTATATATATAATAGAATAGGATGAAGACAAATCTAAGTTCGCAAATCACGTTGACGCGCATTCCCACGCGGTATTACCGCCCGGAGAATGCGTTTGAACATTCGGTGCTGACCCGCCTGGAGAAGGTGCCAGCCACCATTTACGAGTCGATGGAGGAAGGGTCGTTTGCCGTGGCGGGAGACATCGCCTCCCAGATACGCAAGAAGCAGGGGACGGGGCAGAAGTTCGTGCTGGCGTTGCCGGGCGGCCGCTCCCCGGAGAGCGTTTACAAGGAACTGGTGCGGCTGCACAAGGAGGAGGGGCTGAGCTTCCGCGACGTCGTCGTTTTCGTGGAGTATGAGTTCTATCCCCTGTCGCCGTCGATGGGCGGTGTCGTGAACCGCCTGAAGTCCGAGCTGCTCGACCAGGTTGACATACTGCCTGAGAACGTCTATTACCCCGACGGCCGCATGCCGAAAGACTCCATCATCGAGTTCTGCGCCCGCTACGAGGAGAAGATACAGCAAGTCGGCGGCATCGACTGCATGCTGCTGGGGATAGGCTCGAGCAGCAACATCATGTTCAACTCGGCAGGCACGTTGCAGAGCTCCCGCACCCGGCTGGTGCTGCTCGAGGGAGCGTCCCGCAAGGAGGCCGCCGCCACCTTCATCTCGACCGACAATGTGCCGGCGGGCATCATCACGATGGGAATCTCCACGATGCTGAAGGCGCGGCGCGTCATCTTGATGGCGTGGGGCGATGAGAAGGCCGACATCGTGAAGGAGACGGTCGAGGGGAAGATCAGCGACAGCGTCCCTTCCACCTACCTGCAAATACATCAGAACGCGACGGCGATAGTCGATCTGTCGGCCGCCTACAGCCTGACCCGCATCAGCCACCCCTGGCTGGTGACGAACTGCGAATGGGACAACAAGCTGATCCGCCGGGCCATCGTCTGGCTGTGCCGTCAGACCGGCAAGCCTATCCTGAAGCTGACCAACAAGGACTACAGCGGGCACGGGCTGGGCGAGCTGCTGGCGTTGTATGGCTCGGCCTATAATGTGAACATCAAAATATTCAACGATATCCAGCATACGATTACCGGCTGGCCGGGCGGCAAGCCGAACGCCGACGATACCGACCGCCCCGAGCGGGCCGTCCCGTATCCGAAGCGGGTGTTGATATTCAGCCCGCATCCCGACGACGACATGATTTCGATGGGCGGGACTTTCCGCCGCCTGTGCGACCAGCACCATGACGTGCACGTCGCTTATCAGACTTCGGGGAACATCGCCGTGGGGGACGAGGAGGTGATCCGTTATTGCGAATATCTGCGCGACGTGTGCAGGAGGTACTCGCCTTCAGACACGGTGCTCCAGGACAAGGCCGGCGAGATCATCCGTTACCTGCGTTATGAAAAGGTGGGGAAAGACGAGGCCGAGCGTCCGGATGTCCTCTTCATGAAAGGCACGATACGCCGGGAGGAGGCGCGCCATGCCTGCCGCCACACGGGTGTCAAGGATGATAGCCATATCCACTTCCTCGACCTGCCGTTCTATGAGACCGGACTGGTGAAGAAGAAACCGATCAGCGAGGCGGACAAGGACATCATCAAGGACCTGCTGGAGGAATTGAAGCCTGACCAGATCTTCGTGGCGGGCGACCTGGCCGACCCGCACGGCACGCATAAGGTCTGCCTCGATGCTGTCTTGGCGGCTATCGACGAGGTCAAGGACGAAGACTGGCTGAAGGCTTGCCGCATCTGGATGTACCGGGGTGCGTGGGCGGAATGGGAGATGGACCACATCGAAATGGCGGTGCCCATTTCTCCGGAAGAGTTGCGCCATAAGCGGAATGCCATCCTGAAGCATCAGTCGCAGGCGGAGAGCGCCCCTTACTTGGGCGACGACGAACGCCTGTTCTGGCAACGCGCCGAAGACCGCAACCGGGCGACGGCCGATTTGTACCACCAGTTGGGCCTGGCCTCGTATGAGGCGATGGAGGCCTTTGTGCAGTATATCCCTTTGCGGTAGGTAACGGAAACGACATCTTAAAACTCTTTGCCTCATGAAAAGGATGAAGGAAATAGGCTCTCTCCTGGCGGCCTTGATGCTGGGAATCTTGTCCGGCTGTTCGCGGAAGCCCGTCAAGACGCTGGTCGTGACCGGTCAGAACAACCACAACTGGCCGGTGAGCCACGTCGCCATCCGGAATATCCTGGAGAACTCCGGGTTGTTCCAAGTCGATTTAGCCGTCTCGCCGCAGAAAGGGGAGGATATGTCGGCGTTTGCCCCCGACTTCTCGGCTTATCAGTTGGTGGTGCTTGATTATAACGGCGACCCGTGGCCCGAAGAGACCAACCGGGCTTTCGTCGAGTATGTCAGGAAGGGCGGGGGTGTCGTGATTTACCACGCGGCCGACAATGCTTTCCCGGATTGGAAGGAATACAACGAGATTTGCGCCCTGGGTGGCTGGGAAGGCCGTGACGAGAAGTCGGGCCCTTATGCGTATTGGGAAGACAACCAACTGAAGAAGGACACGTCGCCGGGACCGGGTGGTTCGCACGGCCCGCAGCGCGAATACGTGCTGACGGCCCGCAGCCAAGGCCATCCGGTCATGAACGGCCTGCCCGCGCAATGGATGCATGCCCGGGACGAACTGTACGACCGGATGCGCGGCCCTGCCAATATCGGCACCTTGATGTACACGGCGTTTGCCCTCGAAGACAAAGGAGGGTCGGGGCGTGAAGAGCCGCTTGTCTTTACGGTCGATTACGGCAAGGCGAGGATTTTCCACCTGATGCTGGGGCATGTCGGCGAGACCTTGGAGGACAATCCGGCCATGCAGTGCACCGGCTTCCAGGTCTTGTTGCTGCGGGGAGCCGAATGGGCGGCAACCGGGAAAGTGACCCAGAAAGTGCCCGCCGACTTCCCCACCGCCACGGAGGTTTCTTACCGGAAAGAGTATAAGTGAACGGGAAACGGATGGTTGGTCAATTTTCCATTGTCAGCCGTTCGTCCCGCAACTGCCGGTTGATGGAATGGATGTAATTGAGAATTTCCTCCCGTCCGTCTTTCGTTTCTGACGACGACAAGAGGATAGGAGGGAGTTCTTCCCACGTTTCCAGCAGGCATTCCTTGTATTTGTCCAAGTTTTCCGCCAGTCTGCCCCGGCTTATTTTGTCGATCTTGGTGAAGATGATGGCAAACGGCACCTCGCATTCGCCGAGCCATTCCATGAACTCCAGGTCTATTTTCTGGGGCTCGTGGCGGCAGTCCAGCAAGACGAACAGGCAGGTCAGTTGTTGCCGTTGCAAGACGTAGCCTTCGATGATGCGGCGGATGTTCTCGCGCCCTTCTTTTCCTCGCCGGGCGAAACCGTATCCGGGAAGATCGACCAGGAACCATTCCTTGTTGATGAGGAAATGATTGATCAAAATCGTCTTCCCCGGCTTTTGGGAAGTCATGGCAAGGCCTTTGCGGGCTGTCAGCATGTTGATGAGGGATGATTTCCCCACGTTGCTTCGTCCGATAAACGCATATTCCGGCCGTGTCCCTTCCGGGCATTTCCCGGCATCGGTGTTGCTGATTACAAATTCTGCGCTTTTTATTTCCATGTCCTGTTTTATTTCGTTCGATGTTTAAGTATCGGTGCTGAATTTTCATGTTCAGCGCGCAAAGTTACATCTTTTTGGCGAATCAACCGTATTTCATGGCCTTTCCCGAAAAGGCAACGGGGTGCTTTCATGTTCGTGGCTGTTTTTGCATATTATTTTCGTACATTTGTCGCAAATTACCAATCAATAATTCAGGAAGAAGATGAAACGCCTATTGACAAGTTTGCTGATGGCCATGATGGCTTTGTCTGTTCCTTTCGCAGAGGCAAAGGCGCAGGAAGAGAAGGAAATTCTGGTGCAAATAGACACCGACATGGGGAAGATCAAGGTGAAATTGTATGACGACACGCCGTTGCACCGCGATAATTTCATCAAGAACGTGAAGGAAAACCTGTACGACGGCTTGTTGTTCCATCGTGTGGTCAAGCAATTCATGATCCAGGCGGGCGATATCAACTCGAAGGATGCCCCGGCAGACAAGCATCTGGGCGACGGTGACCCGGATTATAAGGTCCCGGCCGAAATAGTTTATCCGAAGCATTTCCATAAGGCGGGCGCCTTGTGTGCCGCCAGGACAAGCGATGACGTGAATCCCGAACGGGCTTCGTCGGCTTCGCAATTTTATATAGTGACCGGGAAATTCTTTACCGAAATGGAACTGGACAAGATGGAGAAGGAACAAAACAAGAAGTTCACGGACGAACAGCGCGAAGCGTACATGCTGGAAGGCGGTTGCCCGGACTTGGACGACAAATATACCGTGTTCGGGGAGGTCGTAAGCGGCATGAAGACCGCATTCAAGATCCAGATGGTGGAAACCAACACCGAAGACCGTCCGATTAAAAATATAAAGATTAAATCGATGAAAATTGTGGAGAAATAGGAGG
>CAYRFT010000108.1:0-6137 GCA_964423585.1 uncultured Parabacteroides sp.
AGCACCGTCCGAGCACTCCGATTGGTCCAATGAAACGTTTTTATTAGGGAAAATCAACCATTGCCGCCTGACGGAAAACCGGTTTGCCCGGAATCAACCTTCCGTCTGCTTCCGGACAAATCCGTCGCGGCCATTCCGGCTACCCGCCCCGCCTTCATGTCATTTGCCTCCTTTGCCGTCTTCATCCGCATACCACGAAGAATACATGTGATAGTTCCTGGCGATCTTCTGGTTGATTTCTTTCGACTGTTCCGGGTCCACTTTCTTGACGAACTTCGCCGGAACGCCTGCATAAATGCTTCCCGGTTCCACAATCGTGTTGCTCAACACGACAGACCCGGCCGCCACGATGGCGCCTTCCCCTATCACGGCGTGATCCATGACGACCGCGCCCATGCCCACCAATGCCCCATGGCAAATCTTGGCCCCGTGAATCGTCACATTATGGCCGACAGAAACATCATCGCCGATTTCGATAACCGATTTCTCATACAGCGTATGAAGGACCGAACCGTCTTGAATGTTCACGCCATTGCCAATACGGATGGAGTTGACATCCCCGCGCACGACCGTCCCAAACCAAATGCTGCACCCCTCTCCTATCTCGACATCGCCGATAATGACCGCATTATCGGCCAAAAAAGTGTCTTTCCCGATCTTCGGGGTGAAACCTCTTACAGACTTAATCAATGCCATACCTTTATATGTTTATCCGTTCGCAAGTCGCTTGCCGACCCGTTTCAAATTTCTTCCGTCTTGTCCTTCAGCCAGGCACGCTCTTCATCCGTCAGGTACGGGCTCAGCTTCTCATAGACAGTCTGATGGTATTTATTCAGCCAGGCATGCTCGCGGGCCGACAACATCGGGACGATGACCAGGCTCGTATCGATGTAACACAACGTCAGCGTCTCCATCGACAGGAACTTGCCGAATTCCGTTTCGCTGTCCTCGCATATTTCAATCATGTTTTCCGTACGGATTCCATACTGCCCGGCACGATACATGGCCGGTTCGTCACTCATCACCATGCCCGGTTCCAGGACGACCGGATTTTCTTCCATCCGAATGCTTTGCGGGCCTTCATGCACATTCAGGCAATGCCCGATGCCGTGCCCCGTGCCATGCAAGTAATTAATCCCGGCATCCCAAAAAGCCTTGCGCGCCAGGATATCCAGCTGGCTGCCCCTCGTGCCGGCCGGGAATTTGCATTTGGCCAAGCTGATGGTCCCCTTCAAAGCCCGCGTAAAGTCTTTCTTCATCTGCTCGGTCGGTTCGCCCAGGGCAATGGTGCGGGTGACATCCGTTGTCCCGTCCAAATACTGGGCGCCGCTATCCAACAGATAAAGGCTTTCCGGCTTCAGTTCGGCATCGGTTTCCGGGGTCGGGGTATAATGCACCACCGCCCCGTGCGCGCCATAACTGGAAATGCTGGCGAAACTATCCATCACATACAAGGGCTGTTCGGCACGCAAGGCCGTCAGCTTGCGGCTGGCGCCCAGCTCGGTCACTTTTTCTCCCGCCGCCAACTGCTTCTCCAGCCAATAATAGAATTTGGTCAATGCAACGCCGTCTTTCACAACGGCATTCCGGAATCCCTTCCGTTCGGTCTCATTCTTGATGCTCTTCAACGTGTTGGCCGGAGAAATCCCTTCAATGATCCGTGCAGACTTCGGCAGCGCATTGCAAATGGCGATATTCGTGCGGGCCGTATCCAAATAAACGCGCACATCCCCGGGCAGACGGGACAGGTAAGCCGCCAAGCGGGAATAGTCGGCCAAAACAACGCCTTCCCCCTTCAAGCGTTCCGCCACTTCCGCCGGTACTTTCTTCGGATGGATGAAAAGGACATTCTCTTCGTTGGAAACAAACAGATAAGCTATGCCCACGGGATTGTAAGCCACGTCCGTCCCACGGATATTACAAGTCCAGGCCACCTCGTCCAAGGCAGAAAGCACGGTGCAATCGGCTCCCGCCTGATGCAGGCGCAACGCTATATCCGTCAATTTATCTTCCGTCGAACGGCCGCTCAGCCCGACAGGCAAATCAAAGATCGGAGCATCCGGGAGTGCCGGGCGGTCTTTCCATATATCATCCAACAAAGCGCAAGCGGTATCCAGCCCGATTCCTTTTCGTTCCAATGCGCGTTTCAGTTCTTTGGCATCCGCCACGCTATAAGTATCGCCGTTCAAGCCCACCGTTTCGTCGCGGTGCAATTCTTCCAACAAGAAATCCGTGATCGAAGGCGTACCGGGCAACTTCATCCGATACAAATCAATGCCGCTGCCTTCCAATTGGGTTTCGGCCTGCAAGAAATACCGCGAATCGGTCCACAAGCCCGCCTTTTCCAATGTCACAACCACGGTCCCTGCCGAGCCGGTAAACCCGGAAATCCATTCCCGGTACTTCCAGTACGCTGCCGGATATTCGCTCATGTGCGGATCGGTCGTGGGAATGATATAAGCTGATATATGCTGTCGTCTCATAGCTTCCCGCAAAGCGGAAAGCCGTTCTGGTATTTGTGATTTCATCGCATGTTAATTTTAGATGTCAAAAGCAAGGTTATCCATTTTATCAAATCATGCAAGACAAGATGTGCCGAATAAAGGAAAGTGTTGCCAAAAGCGAAAAAACTTCTGACAACACCTTTCCCCTAATCGAAAATACTCCGCACCTATTTTATTACACTGAACTTATAGATACATTCGCTCTTGTAAGTTTGCCCCGGTTCCAGCACGGCACTGGGGAAATCCGGATGGTTCGGCGTGTCCGGATAATGCTGCGATTCCAGGCAGATGGCTCCCCGACGCGGATAAACAACGCCATGCTTTCCGTTTTCCTTTTCAGCCATCATGTTGCCGCAATAGATTTGCAAGCCCGGTTCGTTGGTATAAACCTGCATCTGGATGCCGCTGGCCGGAGAGACTACCGTTGCGGCTACCTGATTGATGTCGCCTTTCGTATTCAATACCCAGTTATGATCGTAGCCGCCGGTTTTTTTCAATTGCTCGAAGTCGCCATCGATACGGTCACCGATCGTGATCGGTTCACGCAAATCCATCGGAGTTCCTTCCACAGGCGCGATACCCGTCGGAATGAACAGTTCATCAACCGGCGTATAATTGTCGGCATTGATGGCAAGCTGATGATCCATAATGGTAGAACCGGCAATGCCCGACAAGTTGAAATAGCTATGATGGGTCAGGTTGACAATCGTTTTCTTATCGGTCGTCGCTTCATATTGAATGTCCATCGCATTATCGTCGGTCAAGGTATAAACCACCTTCACATTCAGATTGCCCGGGAAACCGGCTTCGCCATCCTTGGAAACATAAGTAAGTTGCAGGGAGTTGTCGCTTAACTGATTGGCATCCCAAACCTGGCGGTCGAAGCCGTTCGGCCCGCCATGCAGGCAATTGGTCTTGTCGTTCTGCGGCAACACATATTCAACGCCATCCAACGTGAATTTGCCATTGGCGATACGGTTTCCGTAACGAC
Organism: uncultured Parabacteroides sp.; assembly: GCA_964423585.1. Classification (GTDB taxonomy): domain Bacteria; phylum Bacteroidota; class Bacteroidia; order Bacteroidales; family Tannerellaceae; genus Parabacteroides. Next base: position 3,496 of record CAYRFT010000108.1, read on the forward strand.
CAATCAAAGAACCGAAGTTTCCCGGACTGGACATATAATCTTGCACTTTGTCGTAACCCAACACGACATCTGTCATTTTCCCATCCTTATCGGGAACCATCATCGAAACCCAACGGCCGCCCCAGTTGGTAACGCAGGCTTCCGCGCCGTTCGCATTCTTCAACACATACAAAGCGACGGCTTTCCCATCTACCTCAGTAGTAAAATCGGCCGGATTCAATCCGGAAAGAGTCGTTGCCGAGGCTTCGGCATCCTCTTTTTGCTGTTGTTTCTGAGCACACGACAGCATCATACACAAGGCCATGGCTGCCACACAAAATTTTTTAATCATCGCGTCTAAAATTTAAGATTATCTATTGTTGCAAAGATACGTTTTTCTTTAAAAAGTCAGGAAAAATCCTCCCGATTCTTTGCTTTTGCATTTTCGGATTTATTGTATGTAATCGTATCAATTGAAAAGCCGCCTGAATTTATCAAAGAACTTTTCCTTCATGGTCTTATTTGGTTGGAAATTAAGAGATTTTTCCAATCCGTTCAACACGTCTTTTTCCGACGGGGAGAGCGTTTCCGGCACATAGACACTGACATTCACCAGCAAGTCGCCCGTCCCATATCCATTCACCGAAGGAAGCCCCTTATTCCTCAATCTTAAAACCTTGCCGGGCTGCGTACCCGGATCAATCTTTACTTTCACTTTCCCGTCCACCGTAGGAACTTCAACCGAACCACCCAAAGCGGCTCGCGGAAAACTCAACAGCAAATTATAAATCAAATCATTTTCATCCCGCAGGAGTTCCGGATGCTGTTCTTCTTCCACCAGGATCAAAAGATTACCATTAACGCCGCCATGGCGGGCAGCATTGCCTTTTCCATTCATGGAGAGCTGCATGCCTTCTGCCACGCCTGCCGGGATATTGATGGCTATGACCTCTTCATCCCGCACGATGCCCTCTCCATTGCAATGCATGCATTTATTAACGACGACCCTACCCTCGCCCCCGCAGACAGGACATGTCGTCTGTGTTTGCATCTGTCCCAAAATCGTATTGGCTATCCGTGTCACGACACCCGAACCTTTACACGTATCGCACGTCTTTATCCCGTTGCTTCCTTCCGCGCCCGTACCATGGCAATAAGGGCAAGATACATATTTCTTCACCTTGATTTTCTTCTCAACTCCGGTCGCTATCTCATTCAAAGACAACTTGACCTTCACCCGCAAATCAGATCCCCGGTTCGTCCGATATCCGCCACGCTGGCCTCCAAAGCCTCCAAATCCACCAAAGCCGCCGAAATGACCACCGAAAATTTCACCAAACTGCGAGAAAATATCTTCCATAGACATTCCTCCGCCAAAGCCACCCGCTTGCGATGCCCCGCCCAATCCGGCATGACCGAACTGGTCATATCGCTGACGTTTCTGAGGATCGCTCAACACGTCATAGGCCTCCGCCGCCTCCTTAAACTTCTCTTCAGCACCTTTATCGCCCGGGTTTTTATCCGGATGATATTGGATAGCCTTTTTGCGATAAGCTTTCTTTATTTCTTCTGCGGTTGCATTTTTATCTACACCCAGAACCTCATAATAATCTCTCTTCGCCATTTTGGTAAAATTATTCTCCTACGACAACTTTCGCGTGACGAATCACCTTTTCATTCAACAGGTAACCTGTCTGCACACAATCCAAAACTTTCCCTTTCAAACCTTCTTCCGGTGCAGGGATCGTAGCTATCGCCTCGCTATGATCCGAATCAAAAGGCTTGCCGACTACCTCCATCGCTTTCACGCCCTGGTTTGTCAGATAAGAAATAAACTTGTTGTATATCAAATCAACGCCTTCTGCCACGCCTGTCAGATCTTCCGCCTTATGGATGTTTTGCAAAGCACGTTCAAAATCATCCACTACAGGAAGCAATTGAATCAGCGCATTTTCTCCTCCATTCTTGATCAATTCGACTTTCTCGCGCAATGTACGTTTCCGATAATTGTCAAACTCGGCCCTCAAACGCAAGTGCGAATTGTTTAACTCATCATATTTCTTTTGCAATTCAGCCAACTCCACAGACACTCTGTCAGCTTCATCCGGTTCTTCTGCCAATTTTTCTTTTTCTTCCTGCAAATTTGGCGTTTCCTCAGTCACGATTTCTTGACTTTCCTTTTTCGAAGAATTTTCATTCTGTTCAAAATGATTACTGCTCATATAAAAATATATTTGTTCACAACTGATTATTATTCATATACAAGATTCATCCTTCCGGCCTGGACTTTCGTTCATTACCCGTCCTGCATACTCATTAGTATATACAAAAAGGTTGCCAAAATGATATTCATTAACCTTCCGCATGGCGAAAGTTTTTGGCTCTTCCTTTCCTGACATGGATAGAAATTCCAAACACCGGCACTTTGATAATTTCAGATGCTTGGCTATGTAATCCCAGTTAGGGCAACTTAAGAATAGACAATACTCATGCCGAGCATACCAAAATAAAAGATCCGACCGCTGAAAATCAGCAGCCGGATCATACGTTTTTACTTCTTCCGAAGTTTATCGGAATACTTAATTCAGAATAACACCACTGTTATCCAACGGATTTTGGGTCAATGTACTGCCGCTTGGATAAGAGTTGATAGCTGTCTGCGG
>CAYRFT010000109.1:0-6136 GCA_964423585.1 uncultured Parabacteroides sp.
CGATTTACGGGGCGCGCGGAGGGATTCAAAATAGGGCAGGCGGCACTGTTTCCCTTTCGGGAGATTTGTGTAAATTTGCATCCCCGAAAAATGGATGTAAGGTGGACAAATATCTGGAAGAATTGAACGAAAGCCAGCGGGAAGCGGTGCTTTACCTCGGCGGGCCGTCGCTGGTGATTGCGGGCGCGGGCTCGGGCAAGACCCGGGTGCTGACCTACAAGATCGTCAGGCTGCTGGAGGAGGGGCTTGACCCTCGCCGCATCCTGGCGCTCACGTTTACCAACAAGGCGGCGCGGGAGATGAAGGGGCGCGTCGCGGGCATGGCGGGGGAGAAAGTGGCCCGCCTCCTCTGGATGGGGACTTTCCACTCCATCTTTTCCCGCATACTGAGGAGGGAGGCGGGATGCCTGGGCTTCACGCCCGGCTTTACCATCTACGACGCGGCCGACTCGAAGAACTTGATCAAGGCCATCATCAAGGAAATGCAGCTCGACGACAAGGTATATCGCCCGGGCATGGTGCAGGGCCGCATCTCGAACGCCAAGAATGCCCTCGTCACCTGCAAGGCCTACGCGCAGAACCGCCAATGGGTGGAAGACGACCTCAAGAACAAGATTCCCCTGCTGCGTGACATCTATGCGCGTTACCAGGAACGCTGCCGGCAGGCGGGAGCCATGGACTTCGACGATTTGCTGCTCCAGACGCATCTCTTGTTCCGCGACCATCCCGGCGTGCTGGAGAAATACCGCGGCTATTTCCAGTATGTGCTGGTCGATGAGTACCAGGACACCAACTTCGCCCAGCATCTGATCGTGAAACTCCTGTGCGGCGGGCGGGGAAACCTGTGCGTGGTGGGCGACGATGCCCAGAGCATCTATTCTTTCCGGGGCGCCAACATCGACAATATCCTCCAGTTCAAAAACCTCTACCCGGGCTGCCGGATTTTCAAGCTGGAGCAGAATTACCGCTCCACCCGCAACATCGTGGATGCCGCCAACAGCCTGATAAGGAAAAATACGGGGCAGATCCCGAAACGCATCTATTCGGAAAAGGAAGAGGGGAGCAAGTTGCAGGTCATCGCCTCCTATTCGGACTACGAAGAGGCGTATGCCGTCGCCGCCCGGGTGCGGGAAATGCGGAAGCAGATGCCTTACGCCGGCATGGCCGTCCTCTACAGGACGAATGCGCAGTCGCGAATCCTGGAGGAGGCCCTCCGGAAGCAGGACATCCCGTACCGCGTGTATGGCGGCCTCTCTTTTTATCAGCGCAAGGAGGTGAAAGACGTGATCGCTTATTTCCGGTTGGCCGTCAATCCGCACGACGAGGAGGCTTTCAAGCGGGTAATCAATTATCCGGCGCGCGGGATAGGGGAGGCGACGGTCGCCAAGCTGGTTTCGGCCGCGGCGGAGCGGAATGCCAGCCTGTGGACGGTCCTCAATTCCTTGCAGGGCTGTTCTGTGCCTGTCAACGCGGGGACTGCCAGAAGGCTGGAGGGCTTCCGGGAGCTGCTAAGTTCGTTCCGGGCGCGCAATGAAGGATTGCCGGCCGACGAAATGGCCGCCGTCATCGCAAGGGAGAGCGGCCTGGCGGCGGAATTGGCACGGGACCGCTCGACGGAGGGCCTCGGCAAGCTGGAAAACCTGCAAGAGCTGCTGAAGGGCATTTCCGAGTTCTGCCAAATCCGGAAAGAGGAAGGAAATGCCCAGGTGTCGTTGGCGGATTTCCTGGCGGAGGTCTCTTTGCTGACCGACCAGGACCAGGAAGGCGACGAGAACACGGACAAGGTGGCTTTGATGACGGTCCATGCCGCCAAAGGGCTGGAGTTCGGGGCTGTTTTCGTCGTGGGAATGGAGGAGGACCTGTTCCCTTCGGCAATGTCGAAAGGAAATCCGCGCGCCGTCGAGGAGGAGCGGCGTTTATTCTACGTGGCAATCACCCGTGCCGAACGCCATTGCATTTTGTCGTTCGCCCGCAGCCGCTTCAGGAACGGGCAGACCGCGATGTGCATCCCGAGCCGCTTCCTTCAGGACATCGACATGAGATACCTGGAGACGGAAGACAGCCGCCGGAAGCCGGAGGCCGTTCCTTTCATGCCGGAAAGGAAGCCGGGGAGCCGTCCGGCCTTTTCTTCTCCGCGGGAACTGGCCGGAATGGGGGAAACGCGGTTTGCGGGTGCCCGCAGGCTGGCCCGCGTGCCGGAAACGCCGGTTCCTTCAGCCGGACAATGCTTCCCTGAATTGCAAATCGGGATGCGGGTCCGCCACGGCCGTTTCGGAGAAGGCGTGATCCTGTCTTTCGACGGGGACGGGAGCAACCGAAAGGCGCTTATCGAGTTTGACAATTCGGGCAAAAAACAACTTTTCCTGAAATTTGCACGGCTGGAAAGGATGTAACTATGGCAGTTTTTGTATTTTTACGCACATAATCAAGGGAAATAATCGACAGGGGACATGGGTATATTTAATTTTTTCGGCAAAGAGAAAAAAGAAACGCTCGACAAAGGTCTTTCCAAGACAAAAGAGAATGTTTTTACCAAAATCACAAGGGCGATTGCCGGTAAAAGCAAAGTGGACGACGCGGTGCTGGATAATCTGGAAGAAGTCCTGATCTCTTCGGATGTCGGGGTGGAAACGACGCTGAAAATCATAGATCGCATCGAGAAACGTGTGAAACGGGACAAATACATGATGACTTCGGAGCTGACGGGCATTTTGCGCGATGAGATAGCCAACCTGCTGACCGAGAACAGGACGGAAGACGGGGAGGGATTCGCGTTGCCTGAAAAAAAACCGTATGTGATCATGGTCGTGGGCGTGAACGGTGTCGGAAAGACGACGACAATCGGGAAGCTGGCCTACCAATTCAAGAAGGCGGGAGGGAAAGTGTACTTGGGAGCCGCGGATACTTTCCGCGCGGCGGCCGTCGAGCAGCTGGTCATCTGGAGCGAGCGCGTGGGTGTCCCGATTGTGAAGCAGAAAATGGGAGCCGACCCGGCATCGGTCGCTTTCGACACGCTGAATTCGGCAAAAGCCAATGATGCCGACGTTGTGATTATTGACACGGCCGGCCGTTTGCATAACAAGATCAATTTGATGAACGAGCTGACGAAGATTAAGAACGTAATGAAGAAAATCGTCCCGGATGCCCCGCATGAAATTCTGCTTGTGCTGGATGGCTCGACGGGGCAAAACGCTTTCGAGCAGGCCAGGCAGTTTACCGCGGCCACGGAAGTGAACGCCTTGGCCGTCACCAAGCTGGACGGGACGGCGAAAGGAGGCGTCGTGATCGGCATTTCCGACCAATTCAAGATACCGGTGAAATATATCGGCCTGGGAGAGGGAATGGAAGACCTGCAAGTGTTCCGCAAGCGGGAGTTTGTGAATTCGTTGTTCGGGGAATAGGCCGTTTTCGGGCGTTCGGAGGCAAGCGGGATGAATCATTCAAGCGTCGGGGCGCGTGGCGGGATTTCCCGGGGGCGGACGTGTTGGGAAAGTAGCGAGTTTGTATGAAAAAGGGCAAGGTAAACATAATCACGTTGGGTTGCTCGAAGAACCTGGTGGATTCAGAGCGGCTGATGCGCCAGTTTTCCGTGAACGGCTATCGGGTGGAGCATGACCCGCGCACGGTTGACGGGGAAATTGTCGTCGTAAATACCTGCGCGTTCATCGGCGATGCCCAGGAAGAATCCATTGAGATGATTTTGGAGCTGGGAGAGGCCAAGCGGCAAGGCAAGATAGGCAAACTGTTTGTCATGGGATGCCTCCCGGAACGCTTCCGGGAGGATTTGAAGAAGGAATTGCCCGAAGTGGACCGCTTTTATGGCAAGTTTGATTGGAAAGGGCTCATCGCCGACTTGGGAAAGCCGTATCGCCAGGAGTTGGAGCACGACCGGATTCTGGCAACGCCGGGGCATTATGCTTATCTGAAGATCGGGGAGGGGTGCGACCGCACGTGCTCTTATTGTTCCATACCTCTCATTACCGGGAAATACCGGTCCCGTCCGATGGAGGACCTGCTGGACGAGGCAAAGCTGCTGGCAGGGCGCGGCGTGAAGGAATTCCAGTTGGTGGCGCAGGATTTGACCTTCTATGGCATGGATTTGTACAGGCGGATGGCGTTGCCTGAATTGGTGGAGCGCATTTCCGACATCCCCGGGGTGGAATGGATCCGTCTGCATTATGCTTACCCCGCCCGGTTTCCCTGGGATTTGCTGCGCGTGATGAGGGAACGGGAGAACGTATGCCGCTATTTGGACGTTGCCCTGCAACACGTCAGCGACAATATGCTGAAAAGGATGAGGAGGGGCATCACCAAGGCGGAGACATACGAGTTTTTGGAACGCTTGCGGGGCGAAGTGCCCGGCATCCACTTGCGGACGACCTTGATGGTGGGCCATCCGGGCGAGACGGACGCGGATTTCGAGGAATTGGCGGGTTTCGTCCGGGAGACGCGCTTCGAGCGGATGGGCGCTTTCGCTTACAGCCATGAGGAAGGGACGTTCGCCTACGAACATTACGCCGACGACATCCCCCGGGAGGTCAAGCAACGTCGTTTGGACATTTTGATGCGCCTCCAGGAGCCTGTCTCTTTGGCGGTGAACAGGGCGAAGATCGGGAAAACGCTGAAGGTGATGGTGGACCGGGAGGAAGGCGATTTTTATGCCGGACGCACGGAGTTCGATTCCCCCGAAGTGGACCCCGAAGTCTTGATTCGGAAGGACGAGGCCTTGATCCCGGGACGGTTTTGCCGGGTCTTGGTTGAAGATGCCGGTTCTTTCGAGCTGTATGGGAAAGTTTTGAAGCAAATGTAGGATTTCTTTTTGCCGGACGGCCGGGAAATGACCGGCAGGGCGGACGGCAGCCAGACGCATCTTCCATGAAAAGTAAAGAATTGGTATCGGAATTGTCCCGGCGCTTGGGATGGACGCGCCACGAGGTCTCCGGGATGCTCGAGGCCCTCGGCTCGGCCGTCGGGGCGAAGCTGGCGGAGGGCGATTCCGTCAGCCTGTCCTCTTTCGGGCAGTTCGAGGCGCGGAAAAAGTCGGAGCGCGTGTCGGTCAACCCGGCAAACGGCAAGCGGTACCTGGTCCCGCCCAAGTTAGTCCCCGTTTTCAGGCCCGCCTCCTCGATGAAAGACTTCTTAAAGGGATTTGAAGATCATGAATAACCGTCTCTCCACACACGATTTGGCTTTGCTGCTGTCCGAACGGACGGGCAAGAGCAAGGAAGAGGCCTTGCGTTTCCTCCAAGAACTGGTTTCCGTGGCGGGGGAGGCCTTGCGCGACGACAGGTCGGCGAAGGTGAAGGGCTTAGGGACGTTTCGCGTCATCCGCGTGGAGGAGCGGGCGAGCGTGTCGGTCAATTCCGGGGAGCGTTTCCTCATCCCTTCGCACTACAAGCTCGCTTTCGCCCCCGACAAAGGGCTGAAAGAATGGGTGAACAAGCCTTTTTCGTTTTTCGAGACGGTCGAATTGAACGAGGGCGTCGATTTCGCGGAGGCCGGCGCGCCGTCCGATGCGGAGGAGGAGGCTTCGCCGGAGGCCGTTCCTCCCGTGCTCCCGCCCGCGCCCGTTCCCGGGAAGCGGAAAAAGAAACCGCCTGTCCTTGCGGTGCTGTTCCTCGCCGCCTGCCTCGCCGCCGTGGCCGCATGGGGCTTTTTCCGCCTCGTCCGTCCGGGAGCGCGGGGCGGATTGGACAGGGAAGGGCCGCTTCCGGAGGCTTCGGCGGTGACGGCGGATGATGTTTTTGCCGAGGCGGGCAGGCAGGCAGTCCCGGCGGAGACGGCGGCAGCCGGGGAAGCGACGGCCGTCGCGGATTCGTCGGCTTCGGAGGCTCCCGTGCCGGAGGAAACCGTCTCCGAAGAGGCTTCCCGGCCTGAGACAATGGCCTCGGTGACGATCAAGGCGGGCGACCGGCTGGTCCTGTTCGCCAAAAAATACTACGGCCACAAGTTTTTCTGGGTCTATATCTACGAATACAACAAGGAGGCCATTTCGGACCCCGACAATATCCCCATCGGGACCGAGTTGCAGATTCCCGCGCCCGAAATGTACGGGATAGATGCCTCCGACCGCGCTTCGGTCGAGAAGGCGGCCCTCTTGCAGGCGCAAATCTTGGGAAAATTCGGCCGGTAAGCC
>CAYRFT010000110.1:0-6061 GCA_964423585.1 uncultured Parabacteroides sp.
GCATGGAGGAAACGCCGCGCGGCAGGAAAGAAATGACGGAAGCCGCGCAAAATTTATGGCGCAAATCGTCCGATTTAGAAATATAAGCCTTAATTTCGCAGACAAATTATTCATTCAAAAAATTATAAGTGCTATGCAAAACAGACGAGATTTTTTAAAACAAGCTTCCCTGCTGCTTGCCGGCGGCTTGGCAGCACCGCAATTGTTGATGTCATGCGGCGGCAAGGGCGCGGCAAACGAAGCCCGGAAGCACATCGGCCTCCAACTTTATTCCTTGCGCGATGACATCAACGAGTTGGGCATCCAGAAAGTACTGGAAATCGTGTCCAAGATGGGTTATGTAAGCCTGGAGACCGCCGGTTACAGCGACGACGGCAAGATTTACGGACTGGATCCGGCCGAGTTCAAGAAGATTTGCGACGACCTGGGCATGGACCCGACGAGCGCCCACCTGTCCCATTTCATCGGCGATGACATGAACAAAGACCTGTCGTGGTGGAATACGGCCATCGAAGCCCACAAGAAGGCGGGCATGAAATACATGGTCATGCCGGTTTCCCCGATCAACGAGAACGCGACCTTGGATGACTTGAAGAGATATTTCGGCGACTACTTCTATCAAATCGGCCTGGCGGCAGCCGGCGCAGGCATCAGATTCGGCTACCACAACCACAACTACGAGTTCAAGGAAATCGAGGGGCGGACCATTTACGACCTGATGCTTGAGAACTCAAGTCCGGACCATATCTTCTTCGAGATGGACGTTTATTGGCTGCAACGAGGCGGCAAAGACCCTGTAGAATACCTGAAGGCATACCCGAACCGCTTCCCGTTATTGCACATCAAAGACGAAACGGTCATCGGGGCCAGCGGCACGATCGACTTCAAGCCGATCTTTGAACAAGCATACGCCAACGGCGTGAAAGACTGGTTTGTCGAAGTGGAACGCTACGACGGGACACCGCAGGAAGACGTGCAGAAGAGCTACGACTTCTTGAACAACGCCGATTACGTGATATGACGCAAGTCCTGTGAAGCCGGGGCAAACGCCCGAGGCAGGCAGCCCCGTCCAGGTTGTGAAAAAGGAAGCGGAGAACCCCCGCTTCCTTTTCATTTTCCCGCGGCCTGCATCAGCAAAGGCCAATGGGCAGCCAGCGACTCCATGGAAGGGAATAGCAGGCCGGCTCCTTCGCGCCACAAGACCTCGTCGGCCAAAGGACCCGTGTTTACCGCTATCGTGAATATCCCGGCCGCCACCCCGGCACGAACGCCCAACGGGGCATTCTCGACGACGAAAGCCTCATGGGCGGAAACGCCTGCCTTGACCAAGCCCATCAAATACGGTTCGGGATCCGGCTTCCCGTATTTGACATCAAAGGCCGTCACCATCTTTTCCGGCGCAAAACAATGCGGATAAGCGTGTTCCAATTTATCTATCAAGCTCTTCTGCCCCGACCCCGTCACCACCAAGCGTTGTAATCCCGAAGCCGCCGCTTTTTCCAGCACTGCCGCGGCACCCGGCATCGGTTCGCCGTCATTGTAATGGCTGAACAAATCCGATTTCTCCCGATATATCGTCCGTTTTTCTTCGTCCGTGGCTTTCCGCCGGAAGGTACGCATGTAAAGCTCATCGATCGTGCTCGACCCGGTACGTCCTTCATACAGATAGAAATCCTCTTCCGAGCTTATCAATGAATGCGCGTCGGCCGCCTCTTTCCAAGCCCGCGCATGAAAACGCATCGAATCATACAACACGCCGTCCATGTCGAACAAGACGGCCTTCGGGTCCAGTCTGCAGCCCTGCCTTTCCTCGTAATCTTGTACGGCTTTCCTAATAAAATCCGGTTCCATGCTTTCCTTCATCCACAAAAAAGGACTGCCTGAAAACAACCGCAAGAAACGTCTCTCCACATGTTTTCAGGCAATCCCCAAATATCAATTCCTATGAAACAATCGTTTTATAACCTGCTCTTGATAGCTTCGCTTTCCTTCTCATAACCGGGCTTGTTCAGCAAGGCAAACATGTTCTTCTTGTATGCCTCCACGCCCGGCTGGTTGAACGGATTGACTCCCAAAATATAGCCGCTGATGCCACAGGCCTTCTCGAAGAAGTAGAACAACTGTCCGATATAATAAGGAGAGACTTCCGGCATCGTCACCTTGATGTTCGGCACACCCCCGTCCACATGAGCCAATTGCGTGCCCAGCTCCGCCATCTTGTTCACTTCGTCCACATGTTTGCCTGCCAAGAAATTCAGACCGTCCAAGTTGGCCTCGTCCGTCGGTACTACCACCGAATGGTTGGCCTTCTCCACGGAGATGACCGTTTCAAAGATGGTACGCTCGCCTTCCTGTATCCACTGCCCCATCGAATGCAAATCCGTTGTCAGATCCACGGCTGCCGGGAAGATTCCTTTCCCGTCCTTTCCCTCGCTTTCACCGTACAACTGTTTCCACCATTCGCCGATGTAATGCAGCTTCGGATGGAAGTTGCACAAGATTTCCACCTTCTTTCCGCTCTTGTATAATTCATTACGGACGGCAGCATATTGGGCGGACAGGTTCTCGGCAAAAGGAACGTCCGGCCCGGTAGCCTTTTCCATGGCAACCGCACCGCCCACCAATTCGCGGATATTCACGCCTGCCACTGCAATCGGCAACAGCCCGACCGGTGTCAAGACGGAGAAACGCCCGCCCACATTGTCGGGAATGACGAAAGTCTTGTATCCTTCCTGAACGGCCAATGTGCGCAAAGCCCCTTTACGGGCATCCGTAATGGCCACGATACGATGTTTGGCTTCTTCTTTGCCTACGGCTTCCTCCAATTGTTTCTTCAGGATGCGGAACGCGATGGCCGGTTCCGTCGTCGTGCCTGATTTGGAAATATTGATGATACCGAACTGCCGGCCTTTCAATACTTCGCCCAGTTCATACAAATAATCCTCGCCGATGTTATGGCCGGCATACACCAAGACCGGATTCTTCCTGCCGGACGCATGCAACCAGTCAAAGCTATTGCTCATGGCCTCCACAACGGCACGAGTGCCCAGATAGCTGCCGCCGATGCCGATAGCGACAACGATTTCGCATTTAGAGCGCAAAACGTCGGCCGTATTTTCTATTTCAGCCAGTTCCGCGTCTGTGATAGAAGAAGGCAAATGCAGCCATCCCAAGAAATCATTTCCGGCGCCATTGCCCTCATGCAATGCGTCCATGCAAGCGTTCACGGTTGCTTCCTGCGCAAGAATCCGCTCTTTGGAAACAATCCCCAATGCTTTCTCAAAATTCAAACAAATGTTTTTCATAAAGCGAATGATTTATTTAAAAGTTTGCGTCAATTGCCGGATAACGGCCATAGGCGATTCCCGTTCGTACAAGATCGCGTACAAGGCATCCAGTATCGGCATATTGACTTTATATTTCTCGTTAATCTCATGAATGCACTTCGTCCCGTAATAACCCTCGGCTATCATCTCCATCTCCAACTGGGCCGTTTTCACCGAATAGCCTTTCCCGATCATGGTGCCGAAAGTACGGTTCCGGCTGAAGCGCGAATAGGCCGTCACCAGCAGATCTCCCAAATAGACGGAATCCGTAATATCGCGTTCGAGCCCGTGAACGGCATGCAGGAAATTCCGCATTTCCTTGATCGCGTTGCAGACAAACACCGCCAGGAAGTTGTCTCCATACTTCATCCCGTGGCAAATGCCCGCCACGATCGCATAGACATTCTTCAAGACCGAGGCATACTCTATCCCTGTCACATCCTTGCAGCAATAGTTCCTCAAGTACTGATTCCTGAACAACGGGGACAACCGGTAAGCGCAATCGATATCCGAGCAGGCCAAGGTGATGTACGAAAGACGCTCCAAGGCGATTTCCTCGGCATGGCACGGGCCGCCTATCACGGCGATATGGTTGATCGGGACATGATAATATTCCGAAAAGTACTCGGCCACCAGCATATTCTCGTCCGGCACGATCCCCTTGATTGCCGAAACAATGAACTTCTCTTCCAGCGAGGCGGTCACCTTCTTCAGGTGCTGCTTCAAGAAAGGCGAGGGAGTCGCAAAGATGAGCGTATCCGACTCTTCTATCGTCCGGTTGATGTCGGAATAAAAGTTAATCCGGTTCACATTGAACTCCGCGGTCGTCAGGTAGCTCGGGTTATGCCCTGTCTGCAGGAAATCCCGAATCTGGTCGTCACGCCGCATATACCAGTTGATGCGCTCTTGGGTAGAGAGAACAATCTTGGCCAGGGCTGTAGCCCAGCTACCTCCTCCCATTATTGCAATTTTTCCGGGCAGATTCATTTCTCGTATCCGATTTTATTTGGCAGCATTGGCAATCCCGGCTTCGATGCCTCCCGCTTCCGGATTTTCCAAACCCGCCTTATATTCCTTATTGCACTCACACAGTTCCTGCCCTGCCTTGTCCGGGCCGGCATCTTTCCCGGCGGCCTTTTCCGGACGCATCTGCGGGAAGAACAAGACTTCCTGGATGGCGGTCTGCCCCGTCATCAGCATGACCAGGCGGTCCATGCCGATTCCCATTCCTGAAGTCGGGGGCATGCCGTACTCCAGCGCGCGGATAAAGTCCCGGTCGATGAACATGGCTTCGTCGTCTCCCTTCTCCGACAGGCGGAGCTGCTCCTGGAAACGCTCGTACTGGTCAACCGGATCGTTCAATTCCGAATAAGCGTTGGCCAATTCCTTTCCATTCACCATCAATTCGAAGCGTTCCGTCAGGCTCGGGTCCGTCCGGTGCTTTTTGGTCAGCGGAGACATCTCGATCGGATAGTCGGTAATGAAAGTAGGCTGGATATAATTGCCCTCGCAGAACGTGCCGAAGATTTCATCGATCAATTTGCCTTTGCCCATCGTCCCGTCGATTTCCATGCCCAATTCCCGGCAGACTTCGCGAATGCGGCCTTCATCCATTCCCGCCAAGTCGTACCCGGTGAACTTCCTGATCGAATCCAGCATGGTGACGCGCCTGAACGGGGCCTTGAAGCTGATGACGTTGTCGCCCGTCCTCACCTCCGTCGTCCCGTTGACATCCAAGCAGATTTTCTGGAGCATCTTTTCCGTGAAGTCCATCATCCAGTTATAATCCTTGTAGGCGACATAGATTTCCATGCAGGTGAATTCCGGGTTGTGCGTGCGGTCCATCCCTTCATTGCGGAAGTTTTTCGAGAACTCGTACACGCCGTCGAAGCCGCCAACAATCAGGCGCTTCAAATAAAGCTCGTCGGCGATGCGCAAATACAGCGGAATGTCCAGGGCATTGTGGTGGGTGACGAACGGGCGGGCGGCCGCCCCTCCGGGGATGGATTGCAGGATCGGCGTCTCGACTTCCAGGTATCCGTGGGCATTGAAGTAATCGCGCATCGAATTGAACACCCTCGTGCGCTTCACGAAAATGTCCTTCACGCCCTCGTTGACCACCAGGTCCACGTAACGGCGGCGATAACGCAGCTCCGGGTCGTTGAATCCGTCGTAGGCGACACCGTCCTTGTATTTCACGACGGGCAGCGGGCGCAGCGACTTCGACAACACGGCCATTTCCCGCGCATGCACCGAGATCTCGCCCGTCCGGGTGCGGAACACGAACCCTCCGACGCCCACGAAATCTCCTATGTCAAGCAATTTCTTGAACACGACATTATACAGGTCCTTGTTTTCCCCCGGGCAGATATCATCACGCGAGACATACACCTGGATGCGGCCTTTCGAGTCTTGCAGCTCCATAAACGAAGCCTTTCCCATGATGCGGCGGCTCATGATGCGGCCGGCAATGCGCACCGGGCGCGGCGGGGCATCGTCTTGGAAGGATTCTTTTATTTCCGCGGAAAAGGAATCTGTCTCATACGCCGCCGCGGGATACGGCTCGATTCCCATCCGGCGCAACTGTTCCATGCTGTTACGCCTGATGATTTCCTGTTCGCTCAGTTCCGATAGATTCATTGCGCTATTTTTTGTATAATACCATGCAAAAATAAAAAAACTCGCCCGAATACGGATGGTTTTTGGAAGCCATTTTTCATGAAAACGAACGATAA
>CAYRFT010000111.1:0-6057 GCA_964423585.1 uncultured Parabacteroides sp.
TTGACAAGGGCCGTCCTGGTCGCCGCCTCGATGTTTCCGCGCCTGTCGAAGGGGAAATGGTGGCAGTCCGCCACCACCCGGTCCCGGTAGGCGGCCGCGATCCAGACCGTCCCGACGGGTTTGCCGGGGACAGCCCCTCCCGGCCCGGCTATGCCCGAGGTGGCCACGGCGCAGTCGCAACCCAAGACGCGGATAGCGCCCAGTGCCATCTGTTCGACGACCGGGCGGCTCACAGCCCCGTGCCTCTCCAGATCATCGGGCGAGACCCCCAGCACCTGCCGTTTCACGTCGTTGCAGTAAGAGACGATGCCTCCCTTGAAATAAGCCGAGCTGCCCGCCAGGCTCGTGATGATATGCGCGATATTCCCTCCCGTGCAGCTTTCGGCCGTCCCGAGGGTGAGGCGGTGCTTTTGGAGCAAGAGGGCCAGTTCTTCAACAATCATATTCGTACTCTTGAGAAAGGGACGGCATCCATGGGGCAGAAGTCCTTGTCCCTGTATTTGTAATAGCCCGTGACGGCGACCATGGCGGCGTTGTCGGTCGTGAAGGAGAACTTGGGGATGTGCACTTTCCATCCGTAACGCCGGGCATGGCACAGGAAGGCATCGCGCAGCCCCGAGTTGGCCGACACGCCCCCTGCCACGGCCACCTCCTTCAAGCCCAGGTCTTCGGAGGCCATCCGCAGCTTGTGCATCAGGATGTCGATGACGGTAGCCTGGAGCGAGGCGCATAAGTCATTCAGGTGCTTCCCGATGAAGCCGGGGTCTGCCTGCAGCCCGTCCCTCAGCGTGTACAGGAAGGAAGTCTTGAGTCCGCTGAAGCTGTAGTCGTAGCCCGGGACGTGCGGCTTGCAGAAGGCGAAGGCCTTGGGGTCTCCCTCCTTGGCGAGCTGGTCGATTGCCGGGCCGCCCGGGTAGCCGAGCCCCATCACCTTGGCGCATTTGTCGAAGGCCTCTCCGGCCGCGTCGTCGATGGTTTGCCCGACGACTTCCATGTCGTTGTACGAGTTAACCTTGATTATTTGTGAATTGCCGCCCGACACGAGGAGGCACAGGAAGGGGAACGACGGGGCATGGTCGTCGTCCGCGCTTTCCTTGATGAAGTGGGCCATTACATGCGCCTGCAAGTGGTTCACCTCGATCATGGGGATGCCCAGGGCGGCGGAGAAGCCTTTGGCAAACGAAGTCCCCACCAAGAGCGAGCCCATCAGCCCGGGTCCCCGCGTAAAGGCGACTGCGTCGATCCGCGACTTGTCCATGCCTGCCCTTTTGATCGCTTCCGAGACGACCGGGATGATGTTCTGCTGGTGGGCGCGCGAGGCCAGTTCGGGCACTACGCCCCCGTAAGCCTCGTGCACGGCTTGGCCGGCGATCACGTTAGACAACAGGATTCCGTCTTGGACGACGGAGGAAGAGGTATCGTCGCATGAAGATTCGATACCGAGAATCGTTATGCTCATGTTCTTTGTTTTTTTGCAAATTAATGAAATCTATCGCGATAATGTTATAATTTTGCCTTTAAATTTAATCGGAGGCGTTATTAAAGGACTAAAATACATAGTGATATTTCTGCTCTCGCTGGTTTGGATCTTATACGTGGTCCCGAGCATCGTGGTCAACATACCGTTCGTGCAGGAAAAGATTGCGGAGGCGGCGACGCGGGAATTGTCCCGCCGCCTGGGAGTCCCCGTGAAGATCGGGAGGGTGGACATGGAGTGGTTCAACCGTTTGGTGCTGGAGGGCCTGTACCTGGAAGACCGGGAGGGGAAGATCCTCTTCAAGGCCAACCATGTCGCTGCCGGGTTCGATGTCCTGCCCTTGCTCGAAGGGCGGCTGGCGTTCAATACCGTGCGCCTGTTCGGAGCGCATGTCCATGCAAGCCGGAAGACGGCCTCGGACCCCTTGAACCTGAAGTTCCTGATAGATGCCTTTGCTTCGGAAGACACGCTGCCCAAGGAAAAGCATATCGACTTGCGGTTCAATACGGTGCTGATACGCCAGGGGCATTTCAGTTATGATGTGGAGGACGCGCCCAGGACTCCGGGTAAATTCAATGCGAGGCACGTGGATGTGCGCGATTTGAGTGCCAAGATCTCATTGAAGGCTTTGAGGGCGGACAGCATCCATGCGCAAATCAAGGAACTGTCTTTGGCCGAGGGCTCCGGTTTCACGTTGGAAAGGCTTTCGTTGTCGGTGATAGGGAATTCCGACAGCATCCATGTCAAGGACTTCAAGGTGGCCTTGCCCCAAAGCGATTTGCGGATATTGGAGGCCAAGGTGGATTTGACGGGGGTGAACGGCACGGCATCCGATTTCATGGACAAGGCGGGCCTGTCTTTGCGGATTGCCCCTTCCCGTGTGCGGCTGCAGGATTTGTCCGCCTTCGTGCCCGCATTCCGGAACTTTACGGACTCCATCGAGATCTATGCGCGGGCCGAGGGGAATGTCAATCATCTCAGGCTGAAGAACCTGACTTTGCGCTTGGGGGAAAAGATGCTTCTGGTCGGGAAGATGGACCTGAAGGGGATTACCCATCCCGAGGAGGCCTACGTCTATGGGCAGGTCAGCAAGATGTACATAACGACGGCCGGCCTGAATGACATGTTGAACAACTTCAGCAAGGACAGGGTGGCACTTCCCGCCCCGTTTGTCAAGTTGGGGACGATCAACTTTACGGGTGAGATTTCGGGTTTCTTTGACGACTTGGTGGCTTACGGGAAGCTATCTACGTCTGTGGGCTCTTTGCAGACGGATCTGGTCCTTGGCCGTAATCGGGAGGAAAAGACGGCCGCCTTCCTGAAAGGGCGCGTCATGACCGGCGAGCTGGACTTGGGCAAATTGATGGGCGAGCAGACAAGGTTGGGGAAAGCCAGATGCGGGATTGAAATAGATGCCAAACGTCCGGAAGGCGGGGATTTCGCGGGGGCTGTCCGGGCGAACGTGGAACGGCTGGACTACAAGGATTATACCTATCGGGACATACGGCTGGCGGGGAACTTCAGGCGGAATACCTTTGACGGGAGCCTGCAGGTTGAAGACCCGAACGTTTCGCTGCTGGTGAACGGGCTCGTGGAGGGCAAGCGGGAAAACACGGTCGTGAATGTGGCCATCGACTTGGAACACTTTAAGCCGGACAAGCTCCATTGGACGGACAAATACGAAGAGCCTGACATTTCGTTCTCGCTGAACGCCGATTTTGTCGGGAACAACATAGATAACCTGGTCGGGAGGATCGATGTGGACGACTTGTCTATCACGACCCGGCCGGACAGTTTCTATCTGAAGAAGTTGTCGGTCGAGGCGGGGACGGAGCATGGGCAGCGCCGGTTGGAGATTGCATCCGACCTGGTCAACGGGGAAGTGAACGGGACGTATTCGTTTGCGACGATCGTCCCCGGCTTCATGAACACGCTGAAAGGATATGTCCCGGCTTTGATCAAAGCCAGGCAGAAGCCGGGGGCGTTCAAGGCGAATGACTTCACCTTGTTGCTGACCGTCGAGAATACGGAAGCCTTGAGCCATACGTTGAAACTGCCGGTGACGATGATCCAGCCGGCGCGGATAACCGGTTCTTACAATAATTCTTACAATCGATTCCGCTTCGAGGCTTATTTGCCCCAGTTCCAATTGGGGAACTCCAGCTTTGAAAGCGGCTACATGCGCTGTGACAATTCGGGTGAGAAATTGGATTTGGCCTTGAGGACCACCCTGTACAATGCGAAGGGGCGGCGGAACTATTTGGATTTGCACTTGGATGCCAAAGACGATTGCGTGAATACGTTCGTGAAGTGGAACAACAACAAAGAGCGGCGCTTCAGTGCGGACCTGTCGGCTACCACGCGCTTCATGATGGAAGAGCCTGACAAGGCTGCCAGGGATTCCAAGCCGGTCCTGCGGACGGAAATCGCCTTGCATGAAACTCCTTTGGTGATTAACGATATGGTCTGGCATGTCCGCCCTTCGTCCGTGATGTTGCGGAAAGGAAAGATCGACGTTGACAATTTTGTGGTGGAACGTGATTCGCAATATATACATCTGAATGGCACGGTATCCGATGAGGTGACAGACTCCCTGAAGGTGGACTTGAATAACTTTGAGCTGGGGTATATCTTCGATATTTTGAATATTGAATCTGTCCGGTTTACCGGGGAAGCCACGGGGCAATTTAATATTTGCGACCTATACGGCAGCCGGATGCTGAGCACGAATCTCGAAGTCCCGGATTTCTCATTCAACGATGTGCGTCTCGGACGCCTGCATTTGTTCAGTGAATGGGATGAGGCCCAGCGCGGCATTCTGATGTCGGGAAGCATTTACAAGAACGATTCGGCACGGACCGACGTGAACGGGTATATTTATCCGGTGCGGATGCCCGGGCGGGATCCCGGATTGTCGTTGCATTTCGATGCCAACGACATCAGCATCGCTTTTTTGCGGCCTTTCATGGAAAAGATCGCCCAAGACGTGACGGGCAGGGGGTTTGGGAAGATCCATCTTTTCGGCTCGTTTAAAAAACTGAACGTGGTGGGGGACGCTTACGTGGCCGACGGAGGATTGGGTATCGGATTCTTGAACACCTATTATACATTCTCTGATTCCATCCATTTGGATACGACAAGCATCCGGATTCGCAACATGGCCATATACGATAAGTCCGACCACACCGGACATGTGGACCTGCTGGTTAACCATTCGCATTTCAGGAATTTCGACTACCATGTCAATATGCAGGCGGAAAACATGCTGATGTATGATGTACCCGAAAAACAAAATCCGCTGATTTATGGGATGGTATATGGCACCGGAACGGCGGCGATCAACGGGAACGGGCAGGTGACCAACTTCGACATCAATATGCAGAGCCGTCCCGACACGCATGTGTATCTCAACTTCATGGGGAACTCGACGGCTTCGGAATACGATTTCATCACTTTCGTTGACAAGAAGAAGCAGCGCGAGGAGGCCTTGTCCCGCACGGAGGCTGCACGTGACTCGGTCGCCGAAGACCCGTTTGCCCGTGATGAAGGTTCGGATTTGCGGATGAATTTCCTGCTGGACATTACGCCCGATGCCAACGTCGAGCTGATACTCGATCCGAATGCCGGCGACCGTATCAAAGGTTATGGCAGCGGAAGCTTGCAGATCCAATATGGCACGCGCTCGGATGTCCGTATCTTCGGCAACTTCGGCATCGAGAGCGGTAATTACAACTTCAGTTTGCAGAAGTTGATCCATAAGGACTTTAAAATACGGGACGGCAGCATGATCAGTTTCAATGGCGACCCGTTTAACGCCAACCTGAACATCAATGCGATTTATAACGTGACGGCCAATCTGAGCGACCTCGACCAGAGCCTCGCTTTGGAAAGCGCGCGCACGAATGTCCCGGTCAATTGCGTCTTGCAGTTGAGCGGGATGCTGCGGCAACCCAGCATCGCCTTCGACCTCGAGTTGCCCGGCTCGAACGAGGAACTGGAACGCCAGATGAAGAGCTTGATCGATACCGAAGACATGATGACGCGCCAGATCGTCTATCTCTTGGTGTTGAACAAATTCTACACGCCCGAATATACCGGCACGCAAGGCTCGAACGACTTCACGGCGGTGGCATCGTCCGCGTTGTCGTCTCAGATTTCCAGCCTGCTGAACAATATAACAGACAAGGTGCAGATCGGGACCAACATCCGCGCCAGCGAGGATGGGATTACCGATACGGAGGTCGAGATGTTGCTCTCGAGCCAGCTCCTCAACAACCGCCTCATCTTTAACGGCAACTTCGGGTACAAGAACAACCCGACCCAGAAGAATGCCCTCATCGGCGAGTTCGACCTCGAATACAAGCTGACCCGGAGCGGTGAAATCCGCCTGAAAGCCTACAACCATGCCAACGACATGTACCAGTACCTGAAGCAGGCCCTCACGACGCAAGGGGTGGGCATCATGTTCAAGAAAGATGTCTCGCGCTTCTCGGAGGTATTCCGGCGTCACCGTCCGCTGCCCCTCTCGCTGCCTGCCGATACGGTGCCTGTGCCCCCCGCGGCGAAGGATTCCGTGCGCT
>CAYRFT010000112.1:0-6046 GCA_964423585.1 uncultured Parabacteroides sp.
TATTTCACTCTCTTATTCGTTGTATTTACTCGTCAGTACGACCACTTGCATTGACTCTTTGTTTTTCTTTAACCGGGCACCTGCCGGCTTCATGTAATGTGAAATGGAAGTGGTAGTCGTTGAACCTCCATAGTAACTGCTTGAACTTTGTGTGCCGCGGGCAACAGAAAGAATCAATAATCTCAAATCCTCGTCCGGTTTGTTTTCTATATGGTTTTTCAGCAAATTTGAGATGTTCCCGAAAGAATATGTTTTAGTGCTAATAGAATATTCAGCCCGATATGCCGTCACGTTATCTTCTATTTTATTATTCTCAAAAAAACTTTGGACGGAATCTTCCGGCAAAAGTAATACGTTATCAGGTGCTTCGAAGGCATATTGCCATTCTTCTTGAGACGAGGTTTTTATTGAGAAATCAAGTCCGTTAATGATACGTCCATCTATTTTTTCCCTGATAGCTATGGCAGGAACTACAATTTTGGTACAAACGCCTGCCGGACTTTTCAGATAGCTGAACTCTTCATTCGGTTCAAGTAATTGCTCAATGTTTCCATTTTCTATTTGATTCATTTGGATCACTTCCTTGGTCACATTGAACTGTTCTCTTGTATGGATAATTGTATCATTCCCCGCTTCAGTCGTCGATTTATACTTATAATATATAAAGAAAGACGATTGAGCTACTTCCAGTATATTTCCTGTACCGAAACCTGTCGTTACGTAAAATCCGGGAAAGAATTTGTTGAAAGATTCTTGATTTCGGAAAGAGCTGGGATTATTGATTGTCTCATCATAAAAACGTTGGGCTATATCCGTACTGATTCGAATACGTACATTCGGTGTATAATAGTCAGGATTGCTTGTATCCGTGATGTTACGGATAGAATCAGGTACACTCAAGTCGTATGCCGTATAAGTTTTTTCTCCAATCAGTGTTTGCAGATCACAATAATCTTCAGGATTCATGTTGGTATAATAATTCCGGGCCAATGGTTTGGTAACTTGGTAAATCTTGGCTTGCATTGGAGCTAAGGAGTCACCTACGTAGCCTCCCTCATCATACATAATGAAGAAAGCCATTGAATCGACCTTTCCGTTTATTGGTTCATGGGCAAATTTGTAATCTTCAGGGCAATAGAACTGGCAGATATAATCTGTTTTCAGGTTTCCGTACAAAGGATCGTAGATTTGTCCTAACAATCCATTTACTGTGCGAGCATATACCGAGTCCAATTTAATGGTAGATGCTTCAAGCTGAAATGTATCCGCATAGACAAAAGAATGGTCACCCTCCGGCTGAATACTTGGCCCCACCTGGCTCAATTCATCATTACACCCGCTAAACAAAATACTTCCGAAAACAAGCCCTAATATGAGTCTTTTTAAGTCCATGTTGATAATTTATTTAGATTCCAGAACGGCATTGTAGAATTTGTTAAATTCATCTATGTACGTTTCGGGTGATTGATATGGTAAAAACGGGATATTGGGTTTTGTGGCGATATATTGTAGAATATCCGGATGGATCGTTTCGCTACCTTGTATGACACCGTCAGCAAAATCAATTGCCAATTTAGAAAGGCCTATGAAGCCAGCATCTTTACGTAAGTTTTCCACATCAGCTTCCTCTGCTTGATCCATAATCAATTTATTGGCAATATTTTGATCTAACGGCTGTTTAAAGTCATCGTCATAAATAGAATAAACGACTTTTGCATTTCGCACGCATGGATCATCAGCATACATACGTTTGATATACAAACCCGTGAAGGCTGACATCCACCCATGGCAATGAATAACATCCGGAATCCAACGAAGTTTTTTGACGGTTTCTATTACGCCTCGGACATAGAATATCGAACGTTCGTCATTGTCTTCATATTCGTTTCCATCTTCATCGACAACAGTCGATTTACGCTGGAAATAATCATCATTGTCAATGAAATATACCTGCATGCGAGCAGCCTGTATAGACGCAACCTTAATAATCAGCGGATGATCAGTGTCATTGATGATCAGATTCATTCCCGAAAGGCGGATTACTTCATGTAATTGGTTGCGACGTTCATTAATGTTACCAAATTTAGGCATGAAAGTCCTGATTTCGCGACCGCGTTCCTGAATTCCTTGCGGGAGATTCCGGCAGATTGTTGCAATTTCAGATTCCGGTAAATAAGGGATGATTTCCTGAGCGATAAACAAAATTTTTTTTGCATCCATTCCGTATTTCTTTTATTTGACGGTACAAAGGTAGTAAAAATCTTTTATTTCTGATAATTATTTTGTTACTTCGCGCCGTTTAAAGCATCTGTAAGATGAAGATGGTAAGTTCAATCAAGGATTTAAAGAAATTTTTGTCCCTTGAGCGAGAAAAAGGAAAGAAAGTCGGCCTTGTTCCTACAATGGGGGCTTTGCATGACGGACATATTAGTTTGGTGAAGCGTTGTGTTGCCGAAAATGATATTTGTGTGGTCAGTGATTTTGTTAATCCTACACAGTTTAATGATAAACATGACCTGGAGACGTATCCTCGGACGTTGGAAGCGGACTGTGCTTTGCTTGAAGCGGCAGGTTGTGATTATGTTTTCGCTCCATCCGTAGAGGAAATGTACCCGGAGCCTGACATGCGAGTGTTTGATTTGGGTCCGGTAGCAGAAGTCATGGAAGGATCTCATCGTCCGGGACATTTTAACGGGGTAGCACAGGTCGTGAGCAAATTGTTTTATATTGTGGAACCGGATAATGCTTATTTCGGGGAAAAAGATTTTCAGCAGATTGCAGTCATCCGGGAAATGGTTCGACAGTTGAATTTGCGGGTTCATATCGTCGATTGTCCGATTCTGCGTGAGGCCGATGGTTTGGCATTGAGCAGTCGAAATGCCCGTTTGACTCCTGAACAACGTCGAAAAGCACCGGTAATTGCCCGTACATTAAAAGAAAGTGCTGCCCTTGTACCCGCAAAGAGTGTCCAGGAGGTGATTGCTTTTGTTGTCGATGCAATCAACCAGGTTTCGGAAATGGAAGTAGAGTATTTCGAAATCGTAGATGGACATACGATGCAGCCTATACAAAACTGGTCCGATACGAATTATCCGGTAGGCTGTATTACTGCCTATTGCGGCGAAGTACGTCTGATTGACAATATTAAATACTAATCATAAAATGTACGTAGAAGTTGTTAAATCAAAGATTCATCGGGTGACAGTTACCGAAGCCAACTTGAATTATGTTGGGAGCATTACGATAGATGGAGCTTTGATGGAAGCTGCCAATTTGATACCGAACGAGAAGGTCTCGGTTGTCAATAATAATAATGGGGAGCGTTTTGAAACGTATGTCATCAAAGGAGAATCAGGCTCCGGGGTCATCTGTTTGAATGGTGCTGCCGCCCGCAAAGTACAACCGGGAGATGTTGTCATTATCATGTCGTATGCTTTGATGGATTTTGAGGAAGCGAAAAACTTTAAACCTGCCGTGATATTTCCGGATACGGCAACGAATCGTCTGGTTTGACAAAATACTTTTTCTATAGGGAAGTTTCTATCGGGCAGGAGGAAAACGAAGCAGTTTTCTTCCTGCTTTCGTTTTCCGGCCTCTCCACAGGGACATTCAGCAAAAACAACCGAAGGCGGAGGCATCGCCGGCGGAAAAATCACCGGCAATTCTCGCTGATCAGCTTCTCGGCCACGGGGTCGCCCAGTTCCTTGGCCTTGGACAGGGCTTCGCAGGCCTCGTCCTTCTTCCCCGTGCGGATGAGGCAAATGCCGCGCAAGCGGTAGCAGGCCGCGAAGCCCGGCGCAAGCGTCAACGCCTTGTCGATGCTCCGCATGGCCTCCGCGTACTCTTTCCGGCGGATGAAAATGGAGGCCTCTTCGGCCGGGTACATCGGATTGTCGGCCTTGAGCGACATCGCCTGGCGGATGTCCTGCATCGCGCCCTCCAAGTCGCCCCCGCGGAACTTCGCCTGTTCGCGCATATAATAGAACGAATCGTCCACCCGCCCGCCGACGGCCTTGTAATAGAGGTCGTAGTCGGCCACCGCCTGTTCGTATTGCATCAGCTTCAGCCGCCAGTCGATGCGTTCCAGGATGTAAGGGGCCGTTTCCGGTCCCGGGGATTCGCCATAGCAGGCCACCGCGCTGTCGAGCAGTTGGATGACCTCGCCGACGTTCACGTCGCCCGACTTGGACGACAACGATTTGGCCGCCATGTACCACGAGCCGGCGTTGGCCGCCCCGCTCCGGTTGGCAATCATGTATTCCCGGTACGCCTCATCGAATTTCCCTCCGTTGAAGTACATTTCGCCCTGCAACTGGTGGTACGCCGGGTTGTCCTCCGCCGCCAGTGCCTCCGCCAGCCGTTCCTGCGCCTTTTCAAACGTCCAGCCGGGGGCATCGAGGGTCGAATCCGAAAGCGCGATGCCGTAAATCAGCTGCGCCTCCCTGTAAAGCATGTCGCTTTTCTTGTCCGCCCGTGCCAGCGCCTCCGCCATGTCCGCTTCGGCTTTCAGCAGATACTGCGCCTGGCCTGCCCGGTCTTCCGCCAGATCCGCCCGGTGGTACGCATAATGCGAGGCCCGGCGGATGTAGCCCTCGGACCAGTCGGGAAAGGCCGCCACGAAATCGTCCAGCGTGTTGAGGTATGTCCGGGCATCCTGCGAATTGTTCATCAGGATCAAGGCTATCTGCGCCTGCTCGCGGTCGAGGGGCCAGGCCTTCCTGATGCCGATGGCCGCATAGGCGGAACTCAGCATGTCCTTCGTCGATATTTGCAGGCTCCCGGCATAAGCCGCCGAGACCGCATAGGAGACCCCGTTTTTCCCCGAGGCATCCTCTTGCGCCAGTCCGAACACCTTGCCCTCCTCGTCCAGCACGGGCGCGTTCACCCAGCCCGCTTCCAGCGGGAACGACAATTTATAGTAATGGTATGCGTCCTTCAGCCTGGTCACCTCTTCGACCTTTCCCATGGCGAAAACCTCGACTTTCCCTGCCGTATAAGGCTGGAGATAGGCCGTCGCGCCCGCCGCCGGGGGAGCGGCCGCCACCTCAAGGAAGTCCGTCTTCTTCGGCACTTCCGCCTGGAGCTTGATCACGTCATACAATTCGTCGGCCGCCAGGACCGCCGACACTTCATAGGTATTTCCGCCCCCGTCCGTGGCCGTGGCCCTGCAAGCACCGTTGAACAGCGAATAGGCCGAGAGCAATTTCCCGTCTTCCGAGATGAAGAACCCGGTCCCCGTGCGCAAGGCGGAGCCGTCGTCCTTGTACGTGGCGATCTTCACGATCGCCTTCTTTTGCTTTTCCATCCATTTGGGCGCTTTCTGCTGGGCAAAGAGCGGGACGAGCGCGCAGGCCAGCCATCCTGACAATAGCAATCTCTTCATGATACTCCAAATATTTTACAGTCGTTGTTAATCTTCCGATGTTTCCCCGCCGGGCGTGTGCAAGATGAAAGTTGTCGCCCCGATTGTCACGACATCCCCCTCCGCGATGGGGACCACGTCCCGGTCTCCCAGCAATTCGTTCCGCAGGAAAGTCCCCGTCAGGCTGGGGAAGTCGCGCAGGGCATAGGAGAACTTCCCTCGGGCATCCTGCTTGACATGGATCACGCAATGCTTGCGCCCCATGCTCGGGTCGCTGGTGATGATCGGGACATCCACGCCGTCGGTGCCTTTGTTGCGGCGGCCGACCACGTTGTCGCCCAAGGCCAGCGGCAATTCCTGCTTGTAGCCGAAGGCGTTTTCGATTACGGAGATGAAGCCGCACGAAAACCGGCGTTCCTTCGCTTCCCGCCCCGTCCCGGGCTTCGGGCGGGCCGCCTTTTTCCCTATTTTTATCTTGAACCGGGCCGCGCATTGCGGGCAGACGAACGCCACGGCTTCCCCTTCTTCGTGCCTGCTCTCGTCGAAAACGATCTGATGATCGCACTTCGGGCAAAAAACTCTTTTCATCTTTGAATTTGTTATGGCTGCAAAGATAAGCCATGCCGTCCATAGAACAAAACAAACGCCCGACAGAAAACTGCCCATCCGGCGGCAAAGTTTCCG
>CAYRFT010000113.1:0-6031 GCA_964423585.1 uncultured Parabacteroides sp.
ATTATTTCCAGATCAAGACCGTCGCGAAGGCCGCCATGCCCTCCTGCCGCCCGGTGAAGCCCAGCTTCTCCGTCGTCGTGGCCTTGATGGAGATGTCGTCTTCGTCCGCTTCGAGGACGGAGGCCAGGACGCGCTTCATTTCCGGGATGTGTGGGTTCAGTTTGGGCTGCTCGGCTGCTACGGTCGCATCGATGTTGCCTAGCGCGTAGCCCGCCCTGCGGAGCAAGTCCATCGTGCGGCGGAGGAGAACCTTGCTGTCGATGCCCTCGTATTCGCCCGCCGTGTCGGGGAAGTGGAAGCCGATGTCGCGCAGGTTCGCCGCGCCGAGCAGGGCGTCGCAGATGGCGTGGACGAGCACGTCGGCATCGCTGTGCCCCAGCAAGCCCTTGTCGTACCCTATCCTGATGCCGCCCAACCAAAGGGCGCGCCCTGGCACGAGCCTGTGCACGTCATATCCGAAGCCGACCCTGATCTTCATGCCGTTTTTTCACCTGAACAAGTTCTTGATTCCGTCCATGTCGAACGAGAGGGTGAAGCGCATGGTCTGGTCCAGGGGGTTGCTCGGCACGGTGCTGAGGAGGTAGGCCGCGTCGAGCTGGAAAACGCTCATGCGGAAGCCTGCGCCGAACGAGAAATACTGGCGGTTGCCCATGTTCAGGTTCTCGTAGTAATAGCCGCCCCTGACGAAGAACTGCTGGTTGTAGCTGTATTCCATCCCGGCGGAGACCATGATCTCCTGCATCTCTCCCTTGAAGCCCAGCGGGGAGTCGCTGAACGATTTGAATATCCCGCCGATCGACGACATCGAGTTATAGTCTTCCACGCGCCTGTTGTAGTCCTCCTCGTCCTCCTCGGTGGTGCCCGTCCGCTGCGGCTCGCTCGGCACCAAATACTTGCTGATGTCCACGTAAGCGCCGACCTGGTTGTAATCGTCGATGGGGTAGAGAAGCCCCGTGCCGATGGACAGTTTGGCGGGCAGGAACTCGTTCGTTGCCCCGCCGTCATACGAAATCTTCGTGCCGATGTTGGAGATGTTGAAGCCGAAGCTCCACAACGCCTCCGCCCTCCCCATGACGATGTAACGCTCGAGGTATCCCGCGATGTCGGCGGCAAAGGCGTTGCCGGGAACCATCTCGGCCTCGGGGTCGGCCCCCTTGTCGGAATGGATGTAGCGCAGGGCGACCGCCATGGAGAAGGCATCCGACAGTTTCCGGCTGTAGCTGACATCCACAGCCATTTCGTATGGGTTCATCGTCATTAGCTCGGCACCGCTCTGCTCGTCGTAGTCACGCACTTCGCCGAAGGAGAAGTAACGAAGGGATGCGGCAATCGCCTGTCGGTCGTCGCTGCCCAGCTTGAAGTATCCCGCAAGGTTCATGAGGGCCACGTCGTTGACCAGCTTGCGGAGCCAGGGCGTATAGGAGAAGGAAACGCCCGCCTTGCTGTAGTTGAAAACGTATTTGGCCGGGTTCCAGTATTGCGAATTGACATCGGGAAGCGTCGCCACGCCGTTGTCGCCCATGGAACCCCCGCGGGCATCCGGCGCGATGGATAAGGAAGGGACAGCCGTATTGATGGGGGCAAATTCCGCCTTGATGTCCTCCTGCGCATGCAGATTTGCGGCCGAGAGGAGGAACAGCACGACAAGATGCCAAAGTTTCAAACTGCGATTTTCTATCATCTTATTTCAAATATAATCTTGTTGCGAAACACTTATATAACTATTCTTTTCCCCTTTTATTGTGCCAGGATAATCATTTTGTTCGCCCCTGTCGCCGCCTTCGACCGGCCCGAGCGCAACGTCGCCCGGTAGATGTACACGCCCGGCCGCAGGCGGGCTTTGCCCTTGCCCGTCATGTTCCATTCCACCCGGTAGTCCTTGAAAGCCTCCGACGCGCCGCGCCCTTCGTACCGCCAGCGCAAGCGGCCCGTCATGTCATAGACTTCGATCTTGACATCTAACTGGGATTCCGGGAAATTGTGCTTCAAGTGGAACGTCACCCTTTCGCGGGCCGGGACCGGCGTGGCATACACGGAGATCAGCTCCGGCTTCATGTCTTTCACCACCTCGAAAGTGAAAGCCTGCTCCGTCGAGTTATTCAGCACGTCCCACACCTTGAATTCGGCGGCATGCAAGCCCGGTGACAGTTCCGGTATCGGGAAAATCACCAGCCCGGAGCCGTCGCTGCCCGTCAATTGGTAATAGGCGTTCAGGTTGTAGATCTTCGATGCCTGGTTGTCGATGATCAGCGTCATGTCGTGGCCGAGGCTGCTCCCGGTGATGTTGATTCCGTTCTTGTCCCAGAGCGAAGCGACGAACAAGGGTGTCGAATTGACCTTCCCGCCGTCCACGAACGCGGTGTCGTTCAGGTACAGGTAGCGTATTTCGGGTCCTTCGGCATCGTCATCTCCCGTGTCCGATGTCCCGCCGACCCGGAAATCCAGGAACGAGCCTTGCGCCTCGACGGTGTCTTGCCCGGTAAAGGCGTAAAAGTTCATTTTCCCGAAGTCGTTGGAGTAGGCGATGTCCTTGGGGACGGTGAAGGAGAATGAAAACTCCCCGTTGCGTATGGAATCGTTCCCTATATATAAGATGTTGGGATAATCTTCATAGCGGAACTTGTTCCCCGTGCCGAAATTGTCCAGCGTGGTGATGGTCGCCTTGCTGTCGAAGATGGTCGATTGCAACGGACCCGTGAATCCGCTGTCTTTGGTGCCGTCGGGCCTCCGCACCTCCCCCTTGACTGTCACCCGCTCCAACGCCTTGATCGTGATTTCCCCGGCGGAGGCCACCGGCATCCCGTTGATCTCCGTGACGGCAATGCTATCGTCCGGGAAGGTCAGAGTCAACGCCGGGTCCCCGATCAATGTAAAGTTCAGCTTGTTGAAATCGCTCCCCATGCCCTGCTTCGCTTTCATCATGACTTCTCCCAAGGTGCAGCGCAGGTTCCCCTCGCGGGAAAACAGGTTGCGGAGGATGGACTGGTTGATGATGGCGTTCTTGTCGGGGAACACCGCGCGCGTGGTCGTGAACAAAGCGATGCCGCCGCTCTTCTCATTCAGGAAAACGGATTCGCCCGCCGATGTCGCCAACGCATCGAAACGGGTAAAGTCGCACGTCGCAGTAATCCACAGGGGCAAATAGGGATAGGCCGCCTGCTGGATATACGATTGCGTCATGACGGCCTCGTCGCTCCAACTGGTCGTATTGCCGTGCCCTGTATAGTTCAAGACCATCAGCCCGTTCTTCAACTGTTTCTGCAAGGCCGCCTCCACGTCCGGGTAGGAAGCATTCCCGCCCGTCCTGCTTTTCGCATAGGCATCAAAGAACAGCTTGTTCACCTTGAATTCGGGATGATCTTCTTCGATGATCGCGGCTGCTGCATCGGCTTGCTGCATGTGGATATTCTTGTTACCGTCGGCATTGCTTCCGTCGTCCGCCACGAAAGTAATGTTGTTCTTCCAATTGCCGGGAAGCGTATTGTCCATGTAGGAAATGATCTTATCCACCACCGCCTTGGCCTCGTCATTCGTGCGGATGGGGAAACGGCCTATTCCCACGCAAAGCTTGTCTGATGCCAATGATTTGCCGCTGTCGTCTTCAAGGAAACCGAAATAATCATCGGTCGTGTAGGAATAAATGTCAACCGAATTCTGCGACTGATAGGTCAGCAGCATGTTGGCCAACAGCGAGCCGTTCTGCCGCCATTCCCGTGTCAGTCCCCGGTTGTCGTAACAGCCATCGCCAAACAGCAGCAAGTATTTCAGGGTTTCCGGATTCCGGTCATAGAACATCTTCAACAAGCGGCGATAGGCCGTCGCGTCCGGCGTCCCGCTTGAAAACTCATTGTAGATGGCTTCCGGATTGATTACCTCCACGGTCAGGCCGTTCCGCCGGCGATGCACTTCCGCCAACCGCCGGGCTTGCGTCGTAAAAGCGGCAGGAACGATAATCACCATGTTGGGCGTTTCCAGCCCGTGCAAGTCCTGCGCGGAGACTTCACCCACGATTTCGGGCGTGTCTGTCAGTTTATCCTTGTCAAATGCGATGTACTCGTGCAACTGGCCGGAAGCCGCAACCGCAAAAGAGAGGTTGGTCCCGTTCAAAGTCGCCTGTATCCGCCTGGGGTTCGTCACGTCGGTCACATCCAGCACGATTGTCGATTCGGAAGCATCTGCCAAGTCAAAGCGGGAAACATTATTGATGGCCTCCGTGCTGCGGAAAGCCGTTTCCGCCCCATATAGTTTCAAGGCCCGTTTCATCTGGAAACGGATATAGTCGAGATAAGCGTTCTGGTCGCCTGTCTTTCCGTAAGTGACTTCCATCTTGACCGATTCGCTTTTGTCGCCTTTCCATACCACGCTGCCTGAAGCCGATACGGCCTTGGTATAGCTGGCATTTGAGGTCGGAGCAGAAATCTGCAGGGGGAGGACCGCGTCGCCGGCTGTCAATGTCACCTGCGCCCGGCTGTTGGTCAAGGCTATGAAACGCATTGTCACGACTGCATCGTCGGACGTGATTCCGGGGACGGAAAAAACGAAATCGCGGGTGGTGGTAGTGACAAACGATTCGCCGAACAACTCCCGCCCGGATTCGTTGACGGCCACTTCGTCGTGTTCCCACACCTGGTAGTCGTCGAAGGTGGAAATTTCCCGGACAGCCCCCTCCACCGATGCCTGCTCCGGCATGTCATGCGTGCCGGCCGCGTCTGTCACAAAATAATATCCGGCTGTCGCATACGGGTTGTTGGTATGGACGAACTTCCGGTCCTCATAACTCCACTTCACGGTCCCGCGCGCATAAAAATAGAGCGTCGAACCGTCCCGCCATGCCGGGACGGCAGGCAAATCGTCGTAATGGCCGGAAGACGGGAACTTCTCGTCCAACATCCATCCGCCGTACCCGTAAACGGACACCTTCGACGGGTCGGGAAAGCCCATCTTGCCCAAGTCGGAAGCCGTCAGCCTGTAAACGCCGTTCTTCGCCACCTTGATTTTCACCCACCGGCCTGAAGAAAGGACCGAATGCGGGGCATAATTCCCATCCGCCCACGCCGACGGGGATGAAAGAAGAACAACTATCAAGAAAGATAAGAATCGTTTCATACACATACAGTACTTCAAAATCGACAATTGAAAACGATGAATAACCTGTTATTAATTTTTATTTGCCAACACTCCGATTAATTATATGAGCCTGCCTTCTCAACGCACATGGAAGTCCAACAGCTTCCGCCCGCACAGATATCCTTCCAGATGATCCCCGATGCCGACCGGGCCCACGCCCGCAGGCGTGCCGGTATAGAGCAGGTCCCCGACCTTCAAGGTAAAGAAGCGGCTGACATAGGCGATGATCCGGTCCACCGGAAACAGCATATCGGCCGTATTGCCCCGTTGCACCGTTTCCCCGTTCTTGTCCAGATGGAACGGCAACCGGCCGATGTCCCCCGCTTCTTCCAACGGGATGAAAGTCCCCACGACTGCCGACCCGTCGAATGCCTTGCTGAGTTCCCAGGGCAGGCCCTCCCCGCGCAGGCGGCGTTGCAAGTCGCGGGCGGTAAAGTCTATGCCCACCGTGACTTCGCCGTAGTACCGATGCGCAAAACGTTCGGCAATGTTTTTCCCCAGCCGGTCAATCTTTACCACCAATTCCGTCTCGTAATGAATCTCCGACGAGAAATCCGGGATAAAAAAAGGCTTCCCGTCTTTCAGCAGCGAAGAATCGGACTTCATGAAGATGGCAGGCTCTGTTAATCCTAACGTATGATGCAGCTCTTTATTGTGGGCCGCGTAGTTCATTCCGACGGCAATGATTTTCATTTTAACGATTGTTGTATTCGACGGTTTGACAATGTCATTGTTTTTATCTCATCACGGGCCATTCGTTTGAAAAGCAGACTTTATGGATCGCGCAAAGGAACAACTTTCCGGGCTAATATGCAAGCACGCGGGAAAGAAAACGCCCCGCAGGGCCCGGCAGGCATCCCGTTTTCCGGAATTTGTAGCAAATATATTTATTTGATACATGTTT
>CAYRFT010000114.1:0-5985 GCA_964423585.1 uncultured Parabacteroides sp.
GCCTCTCCCGCCCCTCGGGACATGGTGTTCCCGGGCGGATTTGGCTTGTCCGGGCGGCGGGAGGGGCTGCCGCCGGGCCTCGCCCCTTTCCGATTACAAAACTTCTTATCCGTATGAAACAGTCCTGGAAGCCGGGGACCATGATATATCCGCTTCCCGCAGTGATGGTGAGTTGCGGGAGCTGCCCCGAAGAATACAACATCATCACCGTGGCGTGGACGGGGACCCTCTGCACCAACCCGCCGATGTGCTACATTTCGGTCCGCCCCGAGCGCCACTCCTACCCGATTCTCAAGAAGAACATGGAGTTCGTGATCAACCTGACCACAAAAGGCCTGTCCTACGCCGCCGACTGGTGCGGCGTCAATTCGGGGAAAGACCACCGCAAGTTCGAGGAGATGAAGCTGACGCCCGGAAAGGCGAGCCTTGTCAACGCGCCGACCATCGAGGAAGCGCCGCTCTGCATCGAATGCCGGGTGAAGGAAATCATCGCCCTCGGCAGCCACGACATGTTCATCGCCGACATCGTCAACATCCTCGCCGACGACAAATACATGGACCCGGAAACGGGCTCCTTCGACATGCGGAAGGCCGGCCTGATGGCCTACTCGCACGGGAAATATTATGAATTGGGAGAGCCCATCGGCAAATTCGGCTGGTCTGTCCAAAAAAAGAAACGGGAATGAGGCGCGGCGGATGGCTCATAGGAGGCTGCCTGGCCCTGGCCGCATGGGCGGCGACGGCGCAGAACATCATGGAGACGCACGACAGGCCCTGCAACATCGGCATCCGCGTCGGCTTCAGTTCCACGTTCCCCGCAATCCATTCGTTCACGATCGACGACCGTGCCATCGACCACTTCCGCCTGCACTACAAGGTAGGCTACATGACCTCGGTCTCCCTCAGCATCAACATGAACAGGTTCTTCATCCAGCCGGCCGTGAACTGGGAAAGGAGCAGCTCGGAGATACAATTCGCCTGGCCGCAGACGGAAGAGGTGCGCCCGTCGGGGAGCGCCGTCCGATACGACCACAAGATGGAAGCCGAATACAGCTCGGTGGCCGTGCCGATACTGGTCGGCTACCACCTGGTGAAGGAAGGCCCCTACGGGCTGAACATCAAGGTCGGCCCGAAAGGCATCTACCATTACAAGAAGGAGCAGACCGGCTCGGGGCCGCAGGCCATCATCACGCATCAAGACGACAACATCAGCTCCGCCCTCGACTTCGTGGCGGCCGTCGGCGTCACCATCGGGCGCCTCTTCCTCGACTTCTCCTACGAGTTCGAGATGCACAAGACGCGGTCCACCTACGCCTACCAATGCCTGACGCAGGACCGGGCGGGGACCCTTGCCATCCGGCAACGGCATAACGCCCTGAGCTTCTCTTTGGGAATGATATTCTGACGCGGCCGTTCCCGCTCACTTGCCGCACAACCCCCGGAAAGGGCAATAGACGCAGGCCTGCCCCGTCTCCGTCTGGGAAAAAGGGACGGCGGGGTCGAATATCTCGTCGAGGCACCGGCGGAGCCTGTCGGCGAAGTCGGCCGCATAGTCTTGGAACGATTCCACCTTGTCGGCCTTCCCCCGGCCTTTGGTCTGCCTCACGGCGGGGTCGAAGGGGTCCTGGAACAATGTCCGCAGGAAATAAACGGCAGGCTGGACCGGCAGCCCGGCGTATTCGGGCAGCTGCCGGCATATCCAGGCATAGAGGAACACCTGCAGGACGGCTTTCGGGCGGTCTTTCGCTTCCTTGTCGAACAGGCTATCAACAGACTCGAAAGCCAGCTTGCCGCCGCCCGTCTTGTAATCGACGATGCGCAACACGCGGCCCGGCGAATCCACCCGGTCGATGAAGCCTTTCAACCGGACTTCCTTCCCGTTGCCCAAGGCCAGCGCCGCCTGCACCTTCTTCTCCGATTCCACATAACGGAACGGCGCGAGGAGCGCGTCCTGCTCCAATATCTTCTCCACATACTTGCGGATCATCTCGCCCGTCAGGAAATTCTCGCCCTCCAACGGGCGGACGACAGGCGACTTGAAGAACAGTTCGGCGAAAGCCCTCGCGATCAGGCCCGTCAGCATAGGCCGGTCCTTGCGCAGCGCGTTCAGGGCCCCGGCCGTCACCTCCTTCCCTTTGAACGGGGCATACAAATTCTCCATCACCTTATGCAAGATGCTGCCGAAAGTGTCGTGCCCGACCGTCTCCGTAATCTCGTCTTCCTCCTGTATCTGCTCCACCACGGAGTAGTAGAACTTCAGCGGGCAATCCAGATACGTGTTGATCGCGCTGGCCGACAACGCCCGCGAGCCGCCCGCCAGGAATTCAGACAACGCCTTTTCGACAGCGGGCGTCTTCTGCACGGAAAGCGGCGGCACGGCCGACGAGGCCACGTCATAGACCACCAGCCCGTCTATCAGCGGGTATTGATAATGATGGCGGAGCTGGTGCACGAAGCGGCTCACTTCGCCGGTATGCAGCCCGGTCGTCCGGGTGTCATACAGAAGCGTCACCTGCCCCGCCCGCCGTATCAGGCGGTAGAAATGGTAGGCCCAGACGCTGTCCTGGTTCTCATAGGTGGGCAGCCCGAATCCCCGGCGCAGATTGTAAGGGATGAACGAGTTCGCCGCCTTCTTCAGCGGGAAGACGCCTTCGTTCATCGAGAGGATGATCAGCCTGTCGAAATCGAGGGCGCGCGTTTCCAGCACGCCCATGATCTGGAGGCCCGACAACGGCTCCCCTTCAAACGGGATGGTAATCAAATCCGTCATCCGCTTCAACAGGCGGAAATACGTGTCCATGCGCATCTCCACCCGCGCCTCGCGCATGACTTCCTTCATCCGGTTCACCGTGGCAAAGTAATGGAAGATGAATTCCTGCTCGATGTCGGCAACCGCCTGCCCCTTGTCGGAAACAACATCGTCGTCGTCATCCGGGCGGTTATCGCGCAGGCAGGCATTCAAGGCTTCCAGCACGCGAATCAGGTAATCCGACAAGTCCTCCGCCTTTTGCACCGGGGTAAAGAGGACCGACAGCAGCCCATGCCTGTCCAGGTCGGACGCATGCACGTAAATCCGGTTCCCGGCGGTCATCTCCTTCACCAACCGGGAGGCCTCTTCGGGCGCGGCCGCCATCACGTACTGATGGTTCAGGACAGGCAGCACGTCCCGGAAATAGAAGACCGGCCCGCGATCGGCATGGCGCACATTCTTCTGCAACTTCAAGATGTATTCCATCAAGGCGGCCACGGGCGTTCCCGCCAGCGGATAGCCCATCGTCACGTTGATATGCCGGACGGCCTCCGGGATCGCGTTCAACACCGGGACCAGCAAATGCTCGTCCGGCAAGACGATTGCCGTCCGCAAGGCCGATTCGCCGTCCAGCTGTTGTTCACCGGCAAGCTCCTGCAATATCGGAAAGACCTGCTTGGCCTGCCCGATGGCCGAAGGGACGCCCGTCACCCGGATCTCCGCCCGCACCGGCTCTTCTTCCGGCAGCCGCATGCGGGAGGGGAAAAGCCTCCGGTTTCTTTCCACGAAGAAGGAAGCCTTGTTGTCCGGGTCCGTCACCCACGGCCCCACATAATCCCAATAGAAATCCGCCACGCCTTCTTTCTGCAACGCCAGCAACAAGCGTTCTTCGGAGACGGAAAGCGCATTCAGCCCGACGAACACCGCCTGGTCGAAGGGGAAAGTTTCCGCCGGCCCTTCCTCCAGCCGCTCCACGACTTCCCGGAAGATCATGCCGTCGTATCCGCAACCGTCTTCCGCCAACGACGCACGCAGCCCGGCATAAAGGTCGTACAAGATTTCCCACAGTTCCAAGAAATGCCGCTGGTTCGGCGAATCGCCTTTCGGGTAAAAAGAAGACCAGAACGAACGGATCGCCTCGATCTGCCCGGGCGACAAATAGCTGAAGCCGTCATCCAGGCTCTTCAGGTCGGAGACGTTCCGGAACAACATCCGGGCATCCACCATGTACTTGTCAATGTCGTCAAAGTCGTTCAGCAGCATCTCTCCCCAATAGACGAACTCGTCGAACGACTCCCGGGGGCCGCACCGCCGCGTGTAAGCCTCGTAGAGGCGGAAGAGCATCCGCACCTTGTCGGCCGGACGCTTGCCCGAAAGCCGCATGAAGAGATCGTTGATCGTCATGACGGAAGGGGAGAACAGAGGCTTCCCCGATATTTCCGACAAATACTTCCGGAAGAACAGGCCCGCCCGGCGGTTGGGAAAGACAAACGCCAGCCGATGAATCCCGGCCCCGTATTCCCGGAAGAACAAGGCCGCCACCTGGTACAAAAAAGGCTTCATGCGTCGGTTCGTTTTCGGGATGCCGGGTTAAAAGGGGAAATCGTCGTTTCCCGCGCCCGCCAGC
The DNA here is from genome assembly GCA_964423585.1 of uncultured Parabacteroides sp. Classification (GTDB taxonomy): domain Bacteria; phylum Bacteroidota; class Bacteroidia; order Bacteroidales; family Tannerellaceae; genus Parabacteroides. The sequence continues at coordinate 4,377 of CAYRFT010000114.1, forward strand.
AGTTCCGCCGAAGGCACGGCCGCCGCGTCGTTCGGGAACGGGTTCCCGGAGCGGAACTCCTGCACCGGGATGTCGTCTTCGATGTTCATGAACTTGGCGAATTCGCTCTTGAAACGCAGGCGGACGTCGCCCGTCGCGCCGTTGCGGTGCTTGGCAATGATAATCTCCGCCAGGCCTATCAGCGAATTGCCGTGCTCGTCTTCCGTTATCTTGTAGTATTCCGGGCGATGGATGAAGCAAACCATGTCGGCATCCTGCTCGATTGCCCCCGACTCGCGCAGGTCGGCCAGCTGGGGGCGCTTCCCTTCCGCCCCCTGGCGGTTCTCCACGCCGCGGTTCAACTGCGAGATGGCCACGATGGGGATGTTCAGTTCCTTTGCCAGCCCTTTCAGCGAACGGGAGATGATGCTGACTTCCCGCTCGCGGCTGCCGAATTCCATGCCGCTCGCGTTCATCAACTGCAGATAGTCGATGATGATGCACTTGATTTCATGCTCCCGTACCAGGCGGCGCGCCTTGGTCCTCAGTTCAAAGACCGACAGGCTCGGCGTGTCGTCCACGTAGATGGGAGCGTCATAAAGCTCCTTGATCTTGTAATCCATCTGTTCCCATTCGTACTTCTCCAGCCGCCCGCTCTTGATCTTTTCGCCCGGAATCTCGCAGACATTCACGATAAGGCGGTTCACCAACTGGACGTTGCTCATCTCCAGCGAGAACAGGGCCACCGGCGTGTTGAAGTTGACCGCCATGTTCTTGGCCATCGAAAGGACGAAAGCCGTCTTGCCCATCGCCGGGCGCGCCGCGATGATGACGAGGTCCGAATTCTGCCAGCCGGAGGTGATCCTGTCGAGGCCGTCGAAGCCGGTGCGCAGCCCGCTCAGGCCTTCTTTCCTGTTGGCGGCGTTCTCCAGCATCTGCAAGGCCTCCTTGATGACCGGGTTGATCTGCGTCACGTCTTTCTTGACGTTGCGCTGCGATATTTCAAACAGCTTCCCCTCGGCCTCCTGCATCAGGTCTTCCACGTCGGTAGTCTCGTCGAAGGCCTTCGACTGGATCTGCGAGGAGAAGGAAATCAGCTCGCGCGCGAGGTACTTCTGGGCGATGATACGGGCATGGTACTCGATATGCGCGCTGCTCGCCACCTTGCCCGTCAACTGGGCGATATAATAAGGGCCGCCCACCTGGTCCAGGTCCCCGCGTTTCCGGAGCTGCTCCGTCACGGTCATCATGTCTATCGGGAGCTGCTGGACGGCCAGATCGACGATGGCCGCGTATATCAGTTCGTGCACCTTCTCGTAAAAGCATTCCGGCCTCAATATCTCGCTGACCATCGAATACGCATCCTTTTCCAGCATCAAAGCGCCCAGGACGGCCTCTTCCAGCTCGGGCACCTGCGGCTGCAACCGCCCCATCTCCGGCACCACGACCGTTTTCTGCGGCTGGCGGCGCGGCATTTTACTCGTTTGTTCTCCCATGTCTTTCATTCCTTGTTGCTCTTCGGGCAAAGATACGATAATTGTCGGACAACGCGCCTATCAAGTCCCGATTAACTGTCCCGCCGCCTGTTTTCCGGGCGGATTTTTGGCGTGGAAGTGCTTTTTCGGTCGAA
>CAYRFT010000115.1:0-3191 GCA_964423585.1 uncultured Parabacteroides sp.
TCCCCACCATCTCGTCGATGACGACCCTCGACGGGTCTTTCCCCCAGTATTTCTCGGCGATGCCGGCAGACCATACCCCCAGGACCGTGAAGACGACGACGAAGGCGAGCGTGCAAAAGAAAAGGGAGCGCGCCTCATCCAAAAGGAGGGCGCACACCCACCATGCCAGCAACGCCAGCAGGGCGCCCGCCGTGCCGGGCGCCACCGGGCTGTATCCGGAGCCGAAACCGCAGGCTATCACCCGGTGAATGGCGGGCATCCGCGGCGCATCCGCGCCTTTGCTTCGATCCTTTTCCATGATGTCTCTCGTGCCGTCTTTGAAATGTGAGTTCCATTATGAGCCGCCAAAGTTATGAAGAAAAACCCGAACCTGCAAAATCTCCGTGCAGGCCGCACGCAACAAACGGAAGGCCCCGGGAGCGGCAGCCGGGCATCCCGGGCTGCCGGGAAAGCAGCCCGGCCCGTCCGCTCACTTCTTGTCTTCCTGTTTGGTCTCCTCGACGAACTCCGCCTCGTAGTGTATCTTCCGGAATCCTTCCTTCAGCTTCTCCACGTCGGTCTTGTCGGCATCATAGGTGATGGTCACCGTCTTTGTCTCCAGGTCCGTGTTGAAGTCTTTCAGCCCCTTCTCGAAGCGGATGTTGTTGTTGATCTTCTTCACGCAGTTCTCGCAGTGCATCTGCTCCACCTTGAACACGGCCGTGCGGATGTCTTTCGCCACGGCGGCGGCCGAGCAGGAAAGGACGGCCGCCAATGCAATTAAAAATCTTTTTGTCTTCATTGTTTTTGATATTTAAGGAATAAATCACAATCTCGGTAAATTGAAGCGGACGCCCACGTAGGCTTTCGCCCCGTGCATGGGGCCCCATACCATGGTCGCGTCGAAGTTGCTCCCCCAGGGGTCGGCAGCGTCGATGATGGGGTTCTTCTGCTTGAAATTCGTCAGGTTCTCGCCCCCGACGTATATGGAGCCCCGGCGGAAATAGCGGGTCACCTGCGCGCTCAACTGCTCGAAGCCGCCGTAACGCCTCTCCCACGACAGGCCGCCGTCTTCCCGCTCATAGGGTTCCGGCATCCGCCCGCCGCCGTTCAGCTGCAGCGTCACGTCGAACTGCCACAAGCCCAAGGGGGTCTGGTAGGAGGCCGTCAGCAGGGCCTTGTATTTGCCGGTGAGAGGCTTCTCCCTCAGTATCCCGTTGTAATTCGTCTTGGCATCCGTCCAGCGGTAGGCCGCGGTGAAGGCAAACCCGCGGAAGAACGGGTAGCTCGCCTCCACCTGGACCGCCTGCGAGTAGGAACGGCCCTGCAGGTTGTAGAACAGGACGGCATGCGGGTCGGTGTCCATGTCGGCCACCACCTGCCTGCTGAAATCGGTGTAGTAATATTCCGCATTCAAGTTCAACGTCTTGCCGGACAGAGGGAGATACGCGGAAACGCTCGCCCCGTAATTCCATGCCTCGTCCTGGTCGAGGCCTGCGGCGACATCTATCCGGCGGCTGCTGGCCAGCAGATAGTTGTTCTCGGCCAGCGGATGGCTCGTCCGGTATCCCTTCCCCGCCGAGAGGCGGATATTCACGTGCTCGTCGGGGTTGTATTTCACGTGGAAGCGCGGCGTGACAAAGTAGCCGTGCCGGCTGCTGTGGTCGCCGCGTATGCCTCCCATCAGGATCAGCTTGTCGTCCCAATTGAACGTGTATTGCAGATATGCGCCGGGCACGGCCTCCTCGGTGAATGCCTTCGCCGGGGACTGCCCCTCATCATTGACCGCCCGGTAGATCTGGTCGTAGGAGTCGTAGTTGAAGCTCAGCCCGGACGAAAGGCTGTGGCGTTTGCCCAGTTCCGTCTCAAAGAGCAGGGAGGCATAAGCGTTATGCTGGTCCACGTCGTAGATTTTCCGCCCGTACACGGCATCCTGCTTGTGCAGGGAGCCCGAGAGGATCAGTGCCAGGTTGGTATTCCTCTCCTTGTCGAAGATGTAGGCGTTCTTGGCGAAGGCCTCATAGCGGTCGGTCTCGATACATATCTTGTAAGGGTCCGGGAAGTGCATCCCGCCGTGGTCGGACTGCCCGCTCTTGCGCTCTTCCGAGAGCATCTTGACACCCGCCTGGAACAGGTAGCGGTCGCCCATGTAGGCCCAGCGGTTCCACAGGTTGTACTGCTTCACGCGGGGGATGTCAACGAACCCGTCGTCGTTGCCGTCGTGTGTCTTGGTCTCATTTTCATAATGCGCCAGCAGCGAGGTGCTCCACCGCCCGGAGAGCTTCAGCGTGGCATCGGCGTTGGCCTCATAGCGTCCCGTGCTGCCGGCAAAGAGATTGGCCGAGAGCCAGTCCGCCTCGGGCGACTGGGGCTTCTTGAACTCCACGTCGATTTGCCCCGTGATGGATTCATAGCCGTTCTTCACCGACGAACTCCCCTTGCTCACCTGGATGCTCTGCATCCACGGCCCGGGCACATAGCCCAGCCCGTAAGGGGACGCCACGCCCCGGAAGTTCGGGATGTTTTCCGTCAGCATCTGCACATACGTGCCCGACAAGCCCAAAAGCTTGATTTGCCGCGCGCCGGTGGCGGCATCGGAGTAGGATACATCCACCGAGGGATTTGTCTCGAAGCTCTCCCCGAGGTTGCAGCAGGCGGCGCGGAGCAGCTCGGCTCCGTTTATCAGGTCTTCGTTCGCCACGCTATTGCGCATCTTCGTGGTGCCCGGCCTGCGGCTGACGACAGCCACCTCGCCCAGTTCCACTCCCTCGTGCAGGACGATGCCGAGCGTGTCGTCGCCCCCGCCGACATCCAGCGTGTCGTTTTCAAACCCGATGAAACTGACCACAAGGACATGCCTGCCCTCGGGCCTGGACAGGGAGAAGGTGCCGTCAGCCGAAGAGACGGTCCCCAGGCCGGTCCCCAGCCAGAAAAGCTCGGCTCCCGCGACGGGGTTGCCCGAGCCGTCCTTCACCGTCCCCCTCACCTGCGCCACCGCCCCCGCCGGGAGCATGAGCAAACCGATCAAGAACGACAGCCCTTTCATCATCGCCATATTATATAATGTATTCCTGCACATATCGCTTTTCGCATCCGCGCCCTTGTTTCACTTCGCAAAGATAGCAATTTCCGAACATATCTCCACTTCGTGCCATAATAAGGGCAAGCACCTTGCCATAGTAAGGGCAAGCATCTTGCCATAGTAAGGGCAA
>CAYRFT010000115.1:3291-5980 GCA_964423585.1 uncultured Parabacteroides sp.
CTTGTGGCGACCGCCACAAGGTCCTTTTGCAAGGCAGGGGCGGGAGGAAGGGGCGGATTATTGCCGCGATGTCCTGCAAATCTCCTTGCTATCCCGGCCGAATTATGTAACTTTGTGAAATAATTGCGAAATGGAGAATCAACAAGGATGGAAGACGATTTTGACATAAGGGATGCCCGGATGCCGGAAAACGAACGGGAATACGAGAATGCGCTCCGTCCGCTTTCGTTCCACGACTTCAGTGGGCAGGCGAAGGTGGTGGAAAACCTGAAGGTGTTCGTCATGGCGGCCCGGATGCGCAAGGAGGCGTTGGACCACGTGCTGCTGCACGGGCCTCCGGGACTGGGAAAGACGACGCTCTCGAACATCATCGCCAACGAATTGGGTGTCGGGTTCAAGGTGACATCGGGACCGGTGCTGGACAAGCCGGGCGACCTGGCGGGGGTATTGACATCGCTGGAGAAGAACGACGTGCTGTTCATCGACGAGATTCACCGGCTGAGCCCCGTCGTGGAAGAATATCTCTATTCGGCGATGGAAGACTACCGGATAGACATCATGATCGACAAAGGGCCCAGCGCGCGCTCCATCCAGATAGACCTGGCCCCGTTCACGCTGGTGGGCGCGACCACCCGCAGCGGCTTGCTGACGAGCCCCTTGCGGGCACGCTTCGGCATCAACCTCCACCTGGAATATTACGAGGCATCGACCCTGGCCCGTATCATCATGCGCAGCGCCGACATCCTGGACATCCGTTGCGAGCCGGACGCCGCCAAGGAGATCGCCTCGCGCAGCCGCGGGACTCCCCGTATCGCCAACGCCCTGTTGCGCCGCGTGCGCGACTTCGCCCAGGTGAAAGGAAGCGGGTCCATCGACAAGGCGATTGCCTGCTACGCCCTCGAGGCCTTGAACATCGACCGCTACGGGTTGGACCAGATCGACAACAAGATACTCACGACGATCATCGACAAGTTCAATGGAGGCCCGGTGGGGCTGACGACGATCGCCACGGCGCTGGGCGAAGACCCCGGCACGCTGGAAGAAGTCTATGAGCCTTTCCTCATCAAGGAGGGCTTCCTGAAGCGGACACCCCGCGGGCGCGAAGTGACCGATTTGGCCTATGCCCACTTGGGGCGCATGCGCGACGGCGGGAACCAAGGACTGCTGTTTTAATCTCAACGCCATGGCAAGGGGAATGAAGAGGCTGGCCAAGGAAACGGCCGTCTATGGACTGAGCAGCATCATCGGGCGGTTCCTGAACTGGATGCTGGTGCCGATGTACACGCGCGTGTTCACCGATACCGGCGATTTCGGCATCGTCACCAACCTGTACGGCTGGGTGGCCTTGCTGCTGGTGCTCCTCACGTTCGGCATGGAGACCGGGTTCTTCCGGTTTGTCAACAAGAAGGAAGAGGCAGCGCCGATGCGGGTCTATGCCACGACGATGGCGTGGGTCGGCGGCTTGTCCGGGGCATTCCTGACGCTCTCCCTGTTGTTCCTGCGGCCCGTCGCCGGCATCCTGGGCTATACCGCCCCGCTGGAATATTTGGGCATGATGGCAGGCATCACCGCGGCAGATGCCTTCTGCTGCATCCCCTTCGCCTATCTGCGCTATGCCGGGCAGGCCTACCGTTTCGCGGGCATCAAGCTGCTGGGCATCTTCCTGAACATCTTCCTGAACATCTTCTTCCTGGTGGTTTGCCCGAGGATACATGCCGGCATGCCCGAGGCCGTCGGCTGGTTCTACCGTCCCGATTATGGCGTGGGCTATGTCTTCGTGGCGAACGCGATCACGACCGGGATCACCTTCCTCTGCCTTTTGCCGAGCATGATGCCGGGGCTCAAGGCCCGCCCCGACGGGGCTTTGCTGAAGAAGATGCTGCGCTACTCCTTCCCCATCCTGATCCTGGGGATTGCCGGCATCTTCAACCAGACGGCCGACAAGATCCTCTTCCCGCTGTTGTTTGAAGACAAGGCGGAGGCCTACCGGCAACTGGGCGTTTACGGGGCCTGCTTCAAGGTGGCCGTGGTGATGGTGATGTTCATCCAGGCGTTCCGCTATGCCTACGAGCCTTTCATCTTTGCCAGGCACAAGAGCGAAGGCGACACGGGAGCCTATGCCGAGGCGATGAAATACTTCGTCATCTTCTCCCTGTTCATTTTCCTCGGGGTCATGTTCTACATCGACATCATCAAATACTTCGTCGGGAGCCGGTATTACGACGGCCTGCAGGTGGTGCCGGTCGTCATGCTGGGAGAATTCTTCTTCGGGATTTATTTCAACCTCTCCTTTTGGTACAAGCTGATCGACCAGACCCGGTGGGGCGCATACTTCTCGGTTGTCGGCTGCGCGGCCACGGTGGCCATCATCGTCCTCTTCGCCCCGTCGTCCGGATATATGGCCTGCGCATGGGCATCGTTCTGTTGCAACTTGCTGATGATGCTGCTTTCCTATTTCATCGGGCAAAAGAAGTATCCCGTCCGTTATGATTTGCGGTCGGCGGCACTTTATGCCGGACTGGCCGCCGTTTTATATGCAGCCGGCATGTATGCCCCCTATCCTTCCACAGGCGCGGCCCTTTTGGCCCGGACGCTCCTGCTGATGGCCTTTGCCGCTTTCGCCGTCCGCCGGGATTTGCCGTCGATGATGCTCCTTTTCCGGAAGAAACGCTGAAAAACTGCTACGACG
>CAYRFT010000116.1:0-5971 GCA_964423585.1 uncultured Parabacteroides sp.
CCCCGCGCCCCTTGCCGGAGGCTTTGCCGGCGCGCTTGCCAATATTTCTTTGCCGATAGCCCGTCCGTTTCATGGAAAAGCTGTAAATTCACGCCGGAAAACACGGGTTCGCAGGGTCCTCGATTCCGTACCCTGCATGATAGATTTACAAACTGATAATTCAATGTCGAAAGTTTTGATTATTGGTGCCGGAGGCGTAGGCACCGTTGTTGCGCATAAGGTTGCGAAGAATGAGATCTTTACCGACATCCTGCTGGCGAGCCGCACGAAGTCGAAGTGCGACAGGATTGCGGCGGCCGTGGGCGGCGGCCGTATCCGGACGGCCCAAGTGGATGCGGATCGTGTGGAAGAACTGGTTGCCCTGATGCGGTCGTTCCGGCCCGACATCGTGGTCAACGTGGCGTTGCCCTATCAGGACCTGTCCATCATGGACGCTTGCCTGGAGTGTGGCGTGAATTATTTGGACACGGCCAACTACGAGCCGAAAGACGAGGCCCATTTCGAATACAGCTGGCAATGGGCGTATCAGGACCGCTTCAAGGAGAAAGGACTGACCGCCATTTTGGGCTGCGGCTTTGACCCGGGGGTCTCGGCCGTCTTTACGGCTTATGCGGCCAAGCATCATTTTGACGAGATCCATTATCTTGACATCGTGGACTGCAACGCCGGCAATCACGGCATGGCGTTTGCCACGAACTTCAACCCTGAAATCAATATCCGCGAGATTACGCAGGATGGGCGTTATTACGAAAATGGCCGGTGGGTGAAGACCGGACCGTTGGAAATCCATAAGCCGCTGACGTACCCGAATATCGGCAAGCGCGATTCTTATCTCTTGTACCATGAGGAGCTGGAATCGCTGGTGAAGCATTTCCCGACCATCAGGCGCGCCCGTTTCTGGATGACGTTCAGCCAGGAATACCTGACGCATCTGCGCGTGATTCAGAATATCGGCATGGCACGCATCGACGAAGTGGAGTTCAACGGCATGAAGATCGTCCCGCTGCAGTTCCTGAAGGCGGTATTGCCGGACCCGAAGTCGTTGGGGGCCAACTACCACGGCGAGACTTCTATCGGCTGCCGCATCCGTGGCATCAAGGATGGAAAGGAAAGGACTTATTATATCTACAACAATTGCGACCACGAAAAGGCCTACAAGGAAACCGGGACGCAGGCGGTCAGCTATACGACGGGCGTCCCCGCGGCTCTGGGGGCGGCCATGTTCGTCCGCGGCCTGTGGAAAGGCGCGGGCGTTTACAACGTGGAGCAGTTCGACCCCGATCCTTTCCTGGCCGAATTGGGCGGACAGGGATTGCCTTGGGTGGAGAGGTTTGACATGGACCTGGAAGTATGACCTATAAGGAAGCTCTCTTGGACGGATGGGATTTTTCCGCCGTGCCTTCGCCCTGCTACGTGCTGCACGAGGATATGCTGGCGGCCAACATGGAGGTGATGGACAAGGTCCGCCGTGCGACGCGGGCGAAGATCATCGTGGCCTTGAAGGCGAATGCCATGTGGCGCATCTTCCCGGAATTGAAGAAACATGCCGACGGGGCCGCTGCCAGTTCGCTGGCGGAGGCCCGCCTGGTGTTTGAGGAGTTCGGGGGAAAGGCGCATGTGTGCGCCCCGGTGTACGCCCCGGAGGAATTCGATGAAATCTTGCGCTATAGCAGCCACGTCACCTTCAACTCATTGGCGCAGTATGCCCGGTTTGCCGGGAAGGCCCGTGCCGCGGGCGTGTCGTGCGGCTTGCGGGTGAACCCGGAATACTCGACGGTCGTGACGGACTTGTACAATCCCTGCGGCAAGGATTCGCGCTTGGGTGTCCTGGCTGAAGAACTGGCGGGACTGCCGGAGGGCATTGAGGGGCTGCACTTCCATGCCCTTTGCGAGTCGCGGCCGGATGATTTGCGGCGCACCCTCGCTGCCGTGGAAGAGCGTTTCGGGCGTTTCTTTCCGCAAATCAAGTGGCTGAACATGGGTGGCGGCCATCTGGTGACGCATGAAGATTACGACGAGGAGGAACTGGCCCGCATCCTCGTCGCTTTCCGGGCGCGGCATCCGCATTTGCAGGTGATCCTGGAGCCGGGGAGCGCGTTCACATGGGACACGGGCTGCCTCGTCGCGACGGCCGAAGACAAGGTGTGCCGCGGCGGTGTGAACACGTTGATGCTGAATGTCTCGTTTGCCTGCCACATGCCGGATTGCCTGGAAATGCCCTACAAGCCGGTGATTCTGGGCGCGCATGAGCCGAAAGACGGGGAGAAGCGGTGGCGGATGGGGGGCAACAGTTGCCTGGCGGGCGATTATTGCGGGGACTGGGCTTTCGACGGCGGCCGCGAACCGGAGATAGGGGAAAGGGTCGTCTTCCGGGACATGATTCATTACACGATGGTCAAGACAACGATGTTCAACGGGGTGACCCATCCTTCCATCGGCATTTGGAACCCGCGGGAGGGCTTCCGCCTGCTCCGCCGCTTCGGTTACGAGGATTACAAGAACCGAATGTCTTGACACCCCCGCGCTGGCGGCGGGATTCCTTCCATCGCACGTTGCCTGTCCTGTGAAAATTTAGTGTTCAAAAAAGAAAGAAAATTTTGGAGGGTAAAAAAATAACCCTATCTTTGCATCCGTCAATGCGAAAGTAGCTCAGTTGGTAGAGCATAACCTTGCCAAGGTTAGGGTCGCGGGTTCGAGTCCCGTCTTCCGCTCTGAAAAGAAGCAGTGGGAGGCCGCTTTGTTTTTTTGTGATGGAATGCCCGGGTGGCGGAATCGGTAGACGCGCTCGTTTCAGGTGCGAGTGGCTTTGCGGCCGTGCAGGTTCGAGTCCTGTTCCGGGCACTACGCATTTTTGATATGCGTAGGTGGTGGAATTGGCAGACACGCTACTTTGAGGGGGTAGTGCCGGTTACGGCGTGTGAGTTCGAGTCTCATCCTACGTACTATGAGCGAATTTGAATGTATCTTGTCTGTATAACTGTTTTGCGAGTAGGTTATACGGGCTTTTTTGTTTTTAAGAAGTCATGGCAAAGAAGAAAAGCATCACGCCTGCCCGGAAGAAACGGGGCGGCAAGCGGGCAACGGCGGCCTCCTCCCCGTTGAAAAACCTGATATATCTGGTTTGTCTCTTTGCGGCCATACTTGTCGGGATCTTGTTTGTATATGAAAAGGTATCTGGCTATGCCGGCGGCAAAGGCTGGTCGGCAGGGAAGCCGGACGGCAGGCCCGCGGGCGTTGGGGAAAAGAAGGAGGCGGATGCTGCCCCGGTGGCAAGGGATGAAGCTGTTAGGCTTTCGGAGGCCCGGTCCTCGAGAACCGCCGGATCGCAGGCAATCCGGTTTCCGCAGGGAGCCGAACTGCCGGTGTGCCCGAAATCCCGTTCGGAACAGATTATCCGCCATAAGGGATACACGGTTTCTTATAATTCCGATTACCGGGTGGCCAATTGGGTGGCTTACGAATTGACGAACCAGGAAGCCCGGAGCGATGCCATCGAACGTTCCAATAAATTCGTGCGCGATCCGATGGTGAAAGGGGCTTCTGCCGAAAACGGCGACTATACCCGCACGGGGTATGACCGGGGGCATCTGGCTCCGGCAGGTGATATGAAGTGGTCGTTCCAGGCCATGCGCGAGTCGTTTTATCTGAGCAATATTACTCCTCAAAAGCCGGGACTGAACAGGGGTGTCTGGAAAGATCTGGAAGAACAATGCCGGATGTGGGCGGCTGACAACGGGAAACTTCTCATAGCCGCCGGTCCGGTACTGGCATCCGATTTGAAACGGTTGGGGAAGAACCGTGTTGCCATCCCAAGGCAGTTTTATAAGGTGATTTGCATGATTCAGGACAATAAATACGAGGCGGTCGGGTTCATATTCGAGAACAAGGATTACGGCGAGACCTCTCTCCGGTCGTTGATGGTGCCGGTTGACAGTGTGGAACGGCTGGCGCAAATCGATTTCTTCGCGTCGCTGCCGGATTCGATCGAAGACAGGATGGAAGCGGCAGTCAATCAAAAGGCTTGGTCTTATTAAATTTGATGGATGCTTATGTTTGCGGCGTTAAAGGGTAAAGAAAAGAAAATGGCGGTTGTGGGATTGGGGTATGTCGGGTTGCCTCTGGCCCTGAGATTCGCCGGTTTCTTTTCGGTGATAGGGTATGACATCAGCGAAGGGCACTTGAAAAAACTCCGGGAAGGCATTGACCCGAATGGTGAGCTGGAATCTTTGCGGCTGGAAGGAAAGGATATTGACTTCACTTCGTCCGCGGACAAGCTAAAGGAGGCTTCTTTTTATGTCATAGCTGTCCCGACTCCGATCGATCAGCATAATGAACCCGACTTGGAGCCGCTGTTGCTGGCAACCCGGACGGTGGCATCCGTGCTGGAGAAAGGGGATTATGTGGTTTATGAATCGACGGTTTACCCGGGCTGCACGGAAGAAGACTGTGTTCCCTTGTTGGAAGGGATATCCGGGTTGAAGTGCAGGCAGGATTTCAAGGTAGGTTACTCGCCGGAACGGATAAATCCGGGAGACAAGGTGCATACTTTGCAGAACACGGTGAAAATCGTTTCCGGCTGTGATGAAGAGGCTTTGGCTGAGATCAAACAAGTTTATGGCTTAGTCGTAGAGGCGGGTTTGCATCAGGCCCCGTCTATCCGGGTGGCTGAAGCGGCCAAAATCATCGAAAACACCCAGCGTGATGTCAATATCGCCTTGATGAACGAATTGTCAATCATTTTCGACAAGATGGGCATCAATACCTTCGATGTCTTGGAAGCTGCCGGCACGAAGTGGAATTTCTTGCATTTTTATCCGGGCTTGGTGGGCGGCCATTGCATAGGCGTTGATCCGTATTATTTGGTGCATAAGGCAAAAGAACTGCAATATCATCCTAAGATGATAAACTCCGGCCGGTTTGTGAACGACTCCATGGGGCGGTATGTCGCGAAGAAAATAGTGAAAAAAGTCCTGGGGCAAGGGAAGAATATCCTCCATGCCCGCATATTGGTGATGGGGATCACGTTCAAAGAGAATGTTTCGGATATACGTAATTCGAAAGTGGTGGATATGGTCCGTGAGTTTATGGACTTTGGAGCCGTGGTCGATGTGGTGGATCCTTATGCTTCTCCTTCAGCCGTGGAACAAGAATATGGCATTGCATTGAAAAAACACCCGGGAAAGGATTATGATGCGGTTGTCGTTGCGGTTGCCCATAAGGATTATGCCATGTTGGATGAAGATTATTTCATTTCATTGTCAGGCAAGAAGGCTGTGTTGGGGGATATTAAAGGATTATATCGCCACAAGATTAAAAACATGGTGTATTGGAGCTTGTAATGGAAAGAGATGCCACAGGCTTGAGGGTGTGCCCTCATGAAAGTTCAATCTATGGTATAATTGCAAAAAGCCGGATTCTTCAGGTATTTATTAAAAGATGTTGTAGAATATATATGTTTATTTGAATTGCAAAATTAAAAGGCTCTATCTTTGCGGCAGATAACCTAAACAATCTTTTGCCTTAAAGACTAATGCCTATAAAAACCTATAAAGGAGGGTAACCCTGTCAAGCCATTGACTTTTTGGGTTCCCTCCTTGTTTTTGGTATGCCCGGCAGGCGCATTGACGGCAAGGTGCTGAAAGAGGCCCTGAACCTTTTGAAGGCGGGAGGCCGGTCTCCCATGCAGATGTTTTTTCTTGCCAATAAGGGAGTTTATGTATCTATATATGGATAATTATCGCCATATTTGCATACAAATAGCGATATATGGACACAATAGATTATACCACAAACAACGATATGCTGGCACTTCTGGCGTTACGGGTCAAGGAGTACCGTCTGGCGGCGCGTCTGAGCCAGAAGGAACTGGCCGGACAGTCGGGAGTGAGCCAGACGACCATCAGTCACTTCGAACAGGGTGTCAGCCGTAACCTGACCTTGGCCAACTTCATCTCCCTGCTGCGTGCGCTCG
>CAYRFT010000117.1:0-5869 GCA_964423585.1 uncultured Parabacteroides sp.
GTGCTTCCGAAAAATTTCAGAAAGCCAAAAATGAGAATTGCCAAAGAGTTGTAACTTTGCCGGAGTATATGAAAATTCAGTTATCGGCATGGGCGATGGAAAACTTTGCATAAGATTCAGCGGGATTTGGCCGGACTTCCGGTCATGTCCGTGCGACTTTCCGGCTATGGTTTTCGATTATAAATAATATGTTCAAAAAAATAAAGGTTGCCATGAAACGTTTTGTGTTTTGTTTGCTCATTGGGTTGGGCTTTGGATTGTCCGGTTGTTCTTCCAGGCAGGAAGAAAAAATCACCTATAATCCGTATGTGGAGGCGTTTACTTCCGGTTTGGTGTCGCGCTACGTGACGCCGACGTTTGTCTTGCAGGAAGAGATTCCGGCAGAGATGCAGGCCGAAGACAAATGGAAAGAGTTTGTGCGGTTGAAGCCCGAGGCCGAGGGCTCGTTTGTCCTGGAAGAAGGGCGGATTGTGAAATTCAAGCCGGCCGACTGTCTGGAACGGGATACGCGCTACACGATGTCTGCCGATCTCTCGGCGTGGAAGGCGATACCCGAAAAAGAATATCGGCATTTCTCGGCTTCCTTTCATACGAAAGCGTTGGAGGCAAGGGCCTATTTTTCTTCTTTGGAGATGAATCCGTCGAATCCGTCGAATTATGATTTGGCTTATGTAATCTTGACTTCCGACCGGGAGCTGCCCGCCACGGTGGAACAACTAATCGGGCCGTCGCAAGACCGGGAGGGCGTTTGGCAGCATGCGGCAGACGGGAAGAAACATGTCCTGACGCTTGAGAATATTGCCCCGGGCAGCGGCGAGGTCTGTCTTTCGGTCCTCCCGAACAAGTGGAACGTGGCCGAGGAGAAATTGGTTTGCACGGTTGTCCCGGACAAAGGTGACTTCTCCCTGTTTGATGTGCAGTATGTCCGGAACCCGGAACGCTACGTGGAGGTGACTTTTACGCAGGCCCTGAAGAAAGATCAAGTGTTGGATGGCTTGGCTTATATAGAAGATAATGCGTCCAAATTAGTGTCGGCGGAAGGGAACAAGTTGCGTTTGTATCCGGATCCGGACCGCAACGGGGACTTGAAAATCGTCTTGAAGAAGGAACTCCTGAGCGCGGCGGGTACTTCGTTGGCAAAAGATGTGATACGGGAAATCCGGGAGAATGACGGATACTTGGATGTGCAGTTTAACGGGTCCCCGGATGTGCGGTTTATTGGCGAAGGCGTGATCATTCCGCAGTCCGACAAGTTGAATGTCCCGTTCCAGGCGGTGGCCTTGAAGGGGGTTGTGGTGCGGATAGTGAAGGTAGGGGAACAGAATATCGGGCAATTCCTTCAGGTCAATGAATTGGATGGCAGGGATGAGCTGATGCGTTTGGGACGGCTGGTCGCCCGCCAGGTCATTTTCTTCGACGAGCATAACTATGACCTGGCCCGTTGGAATACCTTTGCCCTTGACTTGAAGCAATTCATTGATCCGGAACCCGGGGCTATCTATCGGGTGATTTTGTCGTTTGATGAAAGCCTTTCCGCGTATGAGTGCCCGCAGCTGGAAAAGAAGACGAAAGAGCAGATCATAGCTGAGAACGAGATGGCTTTCCAGGAGGAACTGAACCGGTTTGATGCCGGCGGCTGGTATTATCAGGAAAGCCTGAATACAGATTGGAGCACATACAAATATGCCGAACGGAACGACCCATGTTCCCATTCCTATTATTATGACCGTTCTGTCGGGAAGAATATCTTGGTTTCCAACATAGGATTGATGGCTATGGCGGGGACTGACGGGAAAATGATTGTGTTGGCCCATCATTTGCTGACAACGAACCCGATGAGCGGCGTGCGGATCGGTGCTTATAACTACCAGAAAGAGTTGTTGGCCGAAGAAACTACGGATAAGGACGGGCGCGTGGTCTTTGATTGCCGGAAAATAGGAGGGCGTCCGTATTACCTGTTGGCTTCCGAAGGGAAACAGCGTTCGTACCTGCGCGTGCAAGGGTCCAATTTGTCATTGAGCTCGTTTGATGTCGATGGGGAAGTGGTGCAGAAGGGCATCAAGGGATTCATCTACGGGGAAAGGGGAGTCTGGCGTCCGGGGGATACGATTCATATAGGCTTCATGTTGTTCGATCGCGGCAAGATGTTGCCCGCTCATCATCCGGTGAAGCTGTCCTTGTTTAATCCATTGGGGCAGCTCTATCAGCAGAAGGTCAGCACGCAAGGAAGCGATGGATTGTATGTCTTTCATATTCCGACCGAGGCTTCTGTCCCGACAGGTGTCTGGAATGTGAAAGCAGAGGTTGGGGGCGTGTCGTTTGAGAAGCGGATCCGGGTGGAGAGCATCAAGCCGAACCGCCTGAAAATCCGTTTGGATGTCCCGGATGTGCTGATCCGGGAACAGGAGGTCTCCGTCCCATTGCACGTTGAATGGTTGCAGGGGGCGAAAGCCCGCAACTTGAAATACGACCTGAAAGGAACATTTGTCTCTACGGGAACGTCATTCAAGGATTATCCGGATTACACGTTTGACAATCCGGCGGTGCGGTTCAACGGCGAGGAGAGCCAGTTGATTGCCGGGAATACGGATGCTGAAGGAAACGCATCGGTGAAGATCCGGTTGAATGTGGGCACTGCGGCACCCGGCATGCTGATAGGCAGCCTGACAACGAAGGTTTATGAAGAGTCCGGTGATTTCAGCATCGATGTCGCCCGTTTATTGTATTCTCCTTATCAGCGTTATGTGGGCATTCTTCCCCCGCAGGCAGAAGATCACCGGCCATTGAGCACGGACCAAGATCATGCCTTCCGGTTTGTGTCGGTCGATTATCAAGGCAGGCCCGTGGCAGGTTCCGAGTTGGATATCTCTATATATAAAATGAATTGGTACGGGTGGTGGAGTGCAGACCAAAACGCTTTGTTGGCAAATTACACGTCAAGCAGTCATTACAAGCCCGTGAAGCAGGAAAAACTGACGACGGATGCCACGGGCAAGGCTTCATTGTCCCTCTCGTTCGGAGAAAAGGAGTGGGGGACTTACCTCATCCTGGCAAATGACCGGAAGAGCGGGCATACGGCAGGCGTGGTCAGCTATTTTGATTGGCCGGACATCCATCGGGAGCGGGGACTTGCTGCGGATGCGGCATCGATACTGGACTTCAGCCTGGACAAAGACAGTTATGTCCCGGGCGAGGATATCCGCGTTACGATTCCTTCTACTGAAGGGAGCCGGGCTGTAGTCAGCGTGCAGACGGGTTCGACCGTATTGCAGGTAAAGGAGTTTGTCTGTGAAGCCGGCCAGACGACTTTTACGCTTCGGGCGACGGAAGAGATGCAACCGAACGCTTATTTGTTCGTTTCATTGCTGCAACCGCATCGGGCGACGGTGGACGATATACCTATCCGTATGTTTGGTGTCGTCCCGTTTACGGTGGTTTCTGAAGACAGCCATTTGCATCCGCAACTGGCAACGGCCAAAGAGTGGAAACCGGAGAGCACGAACCAGGTGACCGTCGCCGAGCAGAAAGGCCGGGCGATGTCTTATACGTTGGCAGTGGTCGATGAGGGCTTGTTGGATCTGACCCGCTTCCAGACACCGGATCCTTGGAAGACGTTCTATGCGCGGGAGGCTTTGGGCGTGAATACCTGGGATCTGTACAATTACATATTGGGTGCTTATGGCGGGCGGATTGAACAATTGTTTAGCATAGGCGGTGATGACGCGCTGAACAAAGGACCGAAAGCCGTGGTGAACCGCTTTGCTCCGGTCGTCAAGTTCATAGGGCCATTCCGGCTGAAGAAGGGCGAACGGAAAACGCATCAGATAGATGTGCCGAACTACAACGGCCGCGTCCGGGTGATGGTAGTCGCCACGGATGGTGGGGCATTTGGCCATGCCGAACAGAGCGTCATGGTGCGCAAGCCGGTGATGTTATTGGGCACGCTGCCTCGGGTCGTGGGGACGAATGAGGAGATTGTCATCCCTGCCACCGTCTTTGCCACGGAGGAAAATGTAGGGGATGTGGCCGTGTCGCTGCAATGTCCCGCGGGTGCCGAGATGGTGGGGGAGACTGTGCGGACCCTCCATTTCACGGAGAAAGAAGACAAGACGGTTTCTTTCCGGATCAGGGTGAAGAACCCGTCGGACAAGATCCGAATTGCCTTGAGAGCGGAAGGAAAGGGCGAGGTCTCGACGTATGCCGCTGATTTGGCGGTACGGACGGTCACTACCCCGCAGAGGAGAGGATGGGATGCCGTCGTCAAGCCGGGCGAAACTTGGAAGCAGGCTGTCCGGCTGGAGGGAATGGAGGGCAGCAACCGCCTGACGCTGGATGTCTCGTCTATCCAGCCTTTCAACCTGTCTTCCCGGCTGGGCGAGTTGGAGGATTACCCGCATGCTTGCTTGGAGCAACTGGTCTCGAAAGCATTCCCGCTGTTGTATCTCCCGGATTTGTCGGATGCGGCTGACGGCCAGGCGGAGCAGCACGTGAAACAGGCCATCAGCCGGTTGCGTTCCTATCAGTTGCCGACGGGTGCTTTTGCTTATTGGCCCGGTCAGGGCAACTCGAATGCGTGGGGAAGCATTTATGCCCTGCATTTCTTGCTGGTGGCCGAAGAGAAGGGATATGCGGTCCCGGCTGCCTTGAAGCTGCAGGCCCTGGGCGATTTGCAGAAGATGGCATCGGGATGGAACCCCATGGCGGGCGGCTACCGGGTGGAAGCGGAGATGCTGACGCAGGCTTACCGCCTTTATGTGCTGGCTCTGGCGAACAAGGCCGACATGGGCGCGATGAACCGCCTTCGCACGCAGCGGCAGTTGCCCGTCGCGGCCCAGTGGATGCTGTCGGCCTCGTACTCGGTGGTCGGGCGGAAGGATGTGGCAAGGACATTGCTGGCAATGACGACCGAGAATCCGGCCTCTCCGCTGGTATATGACGAGACATTCGGCTCTGCTTTCCGGAATGAGGCCATCCGCCTGGAGGCCTTGCGCCTGGCGGGAGAGGATGAAGAGGCCGCCGCGTTGGCCGCGCGCCTGGCAAAGGGGCTCGCCTCGGATGATTGGCTCAGCACGCAGGAGACGGCTTTCGCCTTGGTCGCCTTGGCAGGTTATTACCGGCAGTATCCGGTGGCGGACGGCGGCATGGGCTTCTCTTACCGCTATGCAGGCAGGCAGGAGGCCGTGCGGACGGAGAAGGCGGTCTGGTCGGAGAGATTGTCGGAGGGCGCGGCATCTTCTTCCTCCGAACTGGAGATAAAGAACGAAGGGGAGACGGCCTTGTACGTGCAGGCGGAATCGTTTGCCGAGATTCCCCAGCAGGAAGTGAAGGAATCGCAGCAGGGCAAGGTGAAGCTCTCCGTGACGTACAGCACTGCCGACGGGCGGCCTTTGGACGTGGCTTCCCTGGAGCAGGGGACGAACTTCACGGCGCAGGTGTTGATACAGAACCCGACGGCTTTCCCGTTGCGGAACTTGGTGCTGACGGAGATATTCCCCTCGGGCTGGGAGGTCTTGAACACCCGTTTCATGCCGACGGCCGTTTCTTCCGCGAACAGCAATGTGAGCTACCAGGACATCCGCGACGACAGGGTATGCAGCTATGCGGATTATCTGGCTCCGGGAAGCCATGTCCTGGTCCGCGTGAACCTTTGCGCCGTCTATCCGGGCAAATTCTACCTGCCGCCGGTTTCTTGCGAGGCGATGTACGACCGGCAGGTGTCCGCGAATACGGCGAGTGGCGTGGTGGAAGTGAGATGACCGCTCTCCGGGCGGCTCCCGGGCGGATGAGGGGTCCTGCCTCTGCCCGGGGGATACGGTGGGAGAACCGGCAGGACCCTCCTTAATCTTTTAAAACCATATTGTTATGGCAG
>CAYRFT010000118.1:0-5858 GCA_964423585.1 uncultured Parabacteroides sp.
TTCATATCGGAGACTTTGCACCCGATAATTAGGGGAATGCTGCGGATTGTCATGAAAAAGAACTATATTTGCCCTGTTTTTGGCGAACTAAAATATAAAAACATGGCAAAAAAGGATATTACACGGAGCAGGCGGGAAAGGGGCCGGCTGCCTGTTCAGGAAACAATGCGAGAGAATTGGCAGGACCCACCTATAATGTATGGCCCGTACAAGTTTTAATCTCAATTGCAATAAGATGGCGAGGAACATATTGGTCAAGGCGGTTGCAGGTTTGGCAATGGTGCTGTTTGTTGCAGGATGCCGGAAAAAGGAAGAGCCTTTGAGGCCGCTTGTTATCGTGGAGAAGCCTGCGAAGGAGGATGTGCAGATTTTTGGCGAGTACGTAGGCAGGATCAAGGCGGAAAGTTTCGTTGAAATACATGCCCGCGTGGAAGGCTATTTGGAGAAGATGCTATTTGTCGAAGGGAAGGAAATCAAGCAGAATGAACCGCTTTTCATCATTAATTCCGCGCTGTATAGGGCGAAAGTGGAAAAGGCGAAGGCCCAGTTGAAAAAGAATGAAGCGCAAGCCGCAAAAGCCCGGCGGGATGTTGAACGTTTGCGCCCGTTGTACGAACAACATGCCGCAAGCCAGTTGGATTTGGATAACGCGCTTGCGGCATTGGACGATGCGGAGGCCGATATAGCCATGAGCCGGGCCGATCTGGACCAGGCTCAACTTGAATTGAGCTATACGACGGTCACGTCTCCTTTGTCAGGATATATCAGCGAACGTTTTGTGGATATCGGCGCTTTGGTGGGACCGGGAGTAAACTCGAAGCTGGCGGAGGTCGTAAAGAGCGATACTGTCCAGGTTGATTTCAAGATGACCGCGTTGGATTATCTTCGTGCCGAACGCCGCAACATTAAGTTTGGAGAACAGGACACGAGCCGCTCTTGGCAGCCGACGGTGACAGTCACATTGGCGGATGATTCGGAATATCCGGTCAAAGGCGTGGTCGATTTTGCTGATCCCCAGGTTGACCCTCAGACCGGGACGTTCGGGGTGCGGGCGGAATTGCCCAATCCGGGGCGGAAGCTTCTTCCCGGGCAATTTACCAAGGTGAAATTATTGTTGGATGTCCGTGAGCGGGCGATTGTGGTTCCTCGTAAAGCGATTTCGATTGAAAAGGGAGGGGCTTTCATTTATGTGGTTCGACGTGACAGCATAGCGGAAAAGCGTTTTGTCCAGACCGGGCCGGAGTTGGGAAATCGCATTGTAATCGAGAGAGGCTTGGGTGAAAATGAGCAGGTCGTGATTGAAGGGTATCATAAGTTGATGCCGGGCGTGTTGGCTTATCCGATACAATCGGGTGATGACAAAGCGATAGAAGCATTAAGGAAAGAGGAGGAAGGAGAATGAAACCCGGTTTTTTTATTGATCGGCCCATCTTCTCGACAGTTCTTTCTCTTGTAATTGTCATAGTCGGATTGATTGGGCTGGTTATGCTGCCGATAGATCAATATCCACAGATAACGCCGCCTGTGGTGAGAATTGCGGCCAGTTATCCGGGAGCCAGCGCGACAACCATGTCGCAGGCTGTGGCAACGCCAATCGAACAAGAATTGAATGGAACTCCCGGAATGCTTTACATGCAAAGCAGCAGTTCCAATTCGGGCGGATTGACTATTAATGTCACATTCGATATTAATTCGAATCCGGAGTTGGCTGCCGTGGAAATACAGAATCGGGTAAAGTTGGCGGAGTCCCGGTTGCCGGCCGAGGTGATACAGAATGGCATTTCGGTGGAAAAGCAATCGGTGAGCCAATTGATGACTTTGAGCCTGATGTCTGACGATCCACGCTTTGATGAAATCTATTTGAGCAATTTTGCTACGATCAATGTGCTGGATGCGTTGCGGCGTACTCCGGGAGTTGGACGTGTTTCAAACATTGGCAGTCGTTATTATGGCATGCAGATTTGGGTTTATCCGGATCGTTTGGCCAATATGGGTTTGACGGTAAAGGATATTCAGAACGCTTTGAAAGAGCAAAACAGCGAATCTGCGGCCGGGGAATTCGGCAAGCAGCCCATATCGGATGTCGATATCGCTTTGCCGGTGACGGCTCGCGGGCGATTATCTACGGCAAAAGAATTTGAGGATATAGTGGTGCGTGCCCATACGGATGGTTCCATCGTCCGTTTGCGCGACGTGGCAAGGGTCTCGTTGGAGGCTTCTTCTTATTCGACAGAGAGCGGGTTGAATGGTAAAAATGCCGCGATTCTTAATATTTATATGTTGCCGGGAGCGAATGCCTTGGAGGTTGCCGACAACGTGAAGGAAGTGATGAAAGATATCAGCCGCAATTTCCCGGAAGGCTTGGAATACGATTTCCCATTTGATGCGACGGAGTATATTTCCCAATCTATCCATGAAGTTTATAAGACATTGTTTGAAGCGCTCCTGCTGGTTGTTTTGGTCGTTTTCCTTTCTCTCCAAAATTGGCGGGCGGCACTGATTCCTACGATTGCGGTGCCGATTTCTTTGATCGGCACGTTTGGCTTTATGCTGATAACGGGATTTTCATTGAATATGTTGACCCTGTTGGGATTGATACTTGCAATCGGCATAGTGGTGGATGATGCGATTGTTGTGGTTGAGAATGTGGAACGTTTGATGGAAGAAGAACATCTTTCCGCACGTGAAGCGACGCACAAGGCCATGAAAGAATTGACGGGTGCTCTGATTGCCACCTCGCTGGTCCTGGCGGCCGTGTTTGTGCCGGTAAGTTTCCTGAGCGGCATTACCGGATCGCTTTATCGGCAGTTTTCCATTACGATTGCGGTTTCTGTCATTTTATCAACCGTGGTGGCCCTGACTTTGAGCCCCGCTTTGTGTGCCATTATTTTGCATCCCAAAAACGGGCGTTCCAATGTGGTCTTTGATAAGATTAACCATTGGCTTTCTACGGGGAACCAGGCCTACAGGCGGGTTTTGCAGCGTGCCATCGCTTGTCCGAGGCGGGTACTGGCAGGTTTTGGAATGATTCTGGTGTTTGTGTTTGTGTTGCACAAAGTGATACCGACCAGTTTTATACCTGAAGAGGATCAAGGTTATTTTACGGTCGAACTCATCATGCCGGAGGGAGGGACTTTGGAGCGCACACGTAAAGTGACGGAACGTGCAATCGCCTTTTTGCAGAAACAAGACGCGGTGGCTTATGTGCAGAATGTGACGGGGAGCAGTCCCAGCGTAGGCACTTCGCAAAGCCGGGCGACCCTGACGGTTATCTTGAAGCCCTGGGAAGAGAGGAAAGGCGGGAATATGGACGTTGAAGATGTCATGGATGCGTGTCGGAAAGAGTTCTACTATTATCCGGAAGTGTCGTTTTTGCTGAAACGCCCGCCTGTGATACCGGGTCTGGGGGAGAGCGGCGGATTGGAAATGCAACTGGAAGCCCGGGGCGATGCGAGCTGGGAAAATCTGGTGGCGGCGACGGATACGTTTTTGTATTATGCTTCGAAAGCCCCGGAACTGACAAGCGTTTCTTCCGCCTTGCAGTCGGAAATCCCGCAGCTTTATTTCGATGTGGACCGGGACAGGGCGAAGTTTCTGGGCATCCCGCTGACCGACATATTCGCGACGATGAAAGCCTATTTGGGTTCGGTATATGTAAATGACTTTAATATGTTTAACCGCATATACCGTGTCTATATACAAGCGGAAGCCCCTTATCGGGCCACGCGGGACAATCTGGATCTTTTCTTTGTCCGGGCGCAGAACGGTTCAATGATTCCCTTGACCGCGTTGGGCAAGACCGAATATACAACCGGACCGGGCACGATAAAACGCTTCAACATGTTCTCGACGGCGGCTATCAGCGCGATGGCGGCCCAGGGTTACAGCTCGGGCGAGGCGATGGCCGCCATACAGCGGATTGCAGACGAGCATTTGCCTGACAATATCGGCATCGAATGGAGCGGGCTTTCCTATCAGGAGAAAAAGGCAAGCGGCCAGACCGGCATGGTTTTGGGGTTGGTCTTCTTGTTCGTGTTCCTTTTCCTTGCGGCTTTGTATGAGAGTTGGTTTGTCCCGATTTCCGTTTTGCTTTCCGTGCCGGTGGCCGCTTTGGGCGCGTATTTGGGTATTTGGGCGACGGGGCTGCATAATGACAGCTATTTCCAGATCGGGTTGGTGACGTTGATCGGATTGGCCGCCAAGAATGCCATCTTGATAGTCGAATTTGCCAAAGTCCAGGTCGAAGAAGAAGGCGTCGATGTCGTGAAAGCCGCCCTCCATGCCGCGCAGTTGCGTTTCCGGCCGATTCTGATGACATCGCTGGCCTTCATATTGGGCATGTTGCCGATGGTATTGGGCAGCGGTCCGGGCTCGGCATCCCGCCATTGCATCGGGACGGGGGTATTCTTCGGCATGCTGTTCGCGATTTCATTGGGAATCGTGTTAGTCCCGTTCTTTTTCGTGCTGATTTATAAATTGAAGGAAAAACTCCGGAAAGGACGCATTTGGCGTATGCCCCGCCTGTCCCGCATGCGCGGAGGCGCCGCCTGCCTGCTGTTCTGTTGCGTGTTTTCTTCCTGCAGGATAGGGAAGGAATATGTGCGGCCTGAGCTGAACCTCCCGGAGCATATCGTGGAAGGAGCCGACAGCACCTCGATAGACACTCTCTCGTGGCAGAGCTTCTATGCCGACACCACGTTGCGGCGTTTGTTGTCCGTCGCGCTGGAGAACAACAAGGACATGCAAATGGCAGGGGCCAGAATCAAAGAGATGATGGCAGCCAAGCGCATCCCCTTTGCCGAAATGTTCCCGGACATTCGCCTGCGGGTTAACGCCGAGACCGAACACTCCGATTATGGGGGAAACGCGGCCAGCAATGATGCCGAGTACGGGGCGAAGGTGGCAGTCTCTTGGGAACTGGACCTGTGGGGCAATCTCCGTTGGGCGAACGAGGCGGGGATTGCGGAATACCTGCAGTCGGTGGAAGGACACCGGGCGATGCAGATGACTTTGGTTGCCGAAGTGGCGGCCGCTTATTACGAATTGCGGGCATTCGACCAGGAGCTGGACATTGTCCTCCGCACCTTGGCGGCCCGCCGGGAGGGGGTGCGCCTGGCGAAGCTCCGTTATGACGGCGGCTTGACTTCCGAAACTTCCTATAACCAGGCGCAGGTGGAACTGGCGCGCACGGAGACGCTTCTCCCCTCGATAGAAAACCGCATCCGCATCAAGGAGAGCGACCTTTCGTTCCTTTTGGGGAAGTATCCGGGAGATATCCCCCGGGGCCTTCCTTTTCAGGAGCAGCATTTGCCGGATTCCCTGCCGGCAGGGTTGCCTTCGGCGTTGCTGGAACGTCGCCCGGACGTGCGGCAGGCCGAGCATCGGCTGCGCCAGATGAACGCCGAGGTGGGTGTCGCCCTGACGAATCTCTTCCCGAACCTCACGCTTACCGGCACGTTCGGCTTCGAGAGCGACGAGCTTGGCTATTTCCTCAAAAGTCCTTATTTCTATCCGGTGGGAAACCTCGTGCAGCCCCTTTTCGCGTTTGGAAAGAACAAGGCCCGCCTGAAAGCGGCGCGTGCGCGCTACGAGCGGGAGGTTTACGGCTACCAGAAGGTGGTCCTTGCCGCTTTCAAGGATGTGAACGACGCGATTGTCACGATCCGGAAGGCCAAGGAGATCCGGCAGTCCTACGAGAAGCTGTTGACGGCGGCCGACACTTATCTGAAGCTGGCCCAGTTGCAATACATCAACGGCGTGACGAGCTACATGGACGTGCTCGACGCCCAGCGCGGGCTGCTCGACGCCCAATTGAGCCTGAACAGCGCGATGCTTGACGAACTGCTTTCCTCCGTCAA
>CAYRFT010000119.1:0-5840 GCA_964423585.1 uncultured Parabacteroides sp.
GCGCAAAGGGTGTCTTTGCCGAAGCGCAAAGGATGGCTTTGCAGTCAGATGCGGTCCAAGACCTTACGGACCAAATCGGGAATAGACCCTTTGTATTCCGTATTCATCTTTCCGCCCAGGCGGTCGGCGATGATGCAGCAGACGGTCATCGCCCGATGCCCCATCAGGGCCGCCATCCCGGCCAGCGACGAGCTCTCCATCTCAAAGTTCGTGATCCGGTACGTGTTCCAATGGAATGATTCTATTTTACGATTCAGGTCCGGATCCGCCAGGTCCAGGCGGATTTTGCGTCCTTGCGGGCCATAGAAGCCGTTGGCGGCGATCGTCACCCCCTGCATCACGTCATCCCGGCAGATCTGCCCGACCAACGAGGGGTCGGCCGTTACCACATAAGGCATTATGCGGTCTAATTTCCAGTCCAACTGCTCCTTGAGGGCCTGTTCAAAGTCCCTGTCGCGCACCTGTTCGTTGTCGGCGTAGAAATACAGGACCCCGTCGAATCCGATGGACTTGGCCGCCGCCACATACGTGCCGACAGGCGTGGATGGCTGCAAGCCGCCGCTCGTCCCGATGCGGACCAACGTCAGCCGGCGGAAAACAGGCTTTATGGCGCGCGTGCGGAAATCCACATTCGCCAGCGCATCCAGTTCCGTCAAGACGATATCTATGTTGTCCGTCCCGATGCCGTGCGACACGACCGTGACCCGCTTTCCCCGATACATGCCCGTGACCGTGTGGAATTCCCGGTTGGATGCCTCGCACTCCTTTGCGTCGAAGAAAGAAGCGACCAACGACACCCGCGCGGGATCACCCACCAGAATCACCCGGTCGGCCAATTGCTCCGGCTTGACATGCAAATGGAAGACGCTCCCATCCGCATTGATGATCAATTCAGAAGGGGCTATCATCCTTTCAGGGGTTTGGCGGACGAACCGGTTGACGGCCTGGCGATCGCGTCACGCATGGACGTGTCGGCCTCGATATTCTTCATCCGATAATAATCCATCACGCCCAGATTGCCCGAGCGGAAAGCTTCTGCCATCGCTTTCGGGACTTCCGCTTCCGCCTCTATCACTTTGGCACGGGCTTCCTGGGCTTTCGCCTTCATCTCTTGCTCCAAAGCGACGGCCATCGCGCGGCGTTCTTCCGCCTTGGCCTGGGCGATGTTCTTATCCGCCTGTGCCTGGTCCATCAACAGATACGCCCCGATATTCTTGCCTATGTCGATATCTGCAATGTCAATGGAGAGAATCTCGAAGGCCGTCCCGGCATCCAGGCCTTTCCGCAGCACCAACTTCGATATGGAATCCGGATTCTCCAGCACGGATTTATGGGATTCCGAAGAACCGATTGACGAGACAATCCCTTCGCCGACACGCGCCAAGACCGTCTCTTCGCCGGCACCGCCCACCAACTGCTTGATGTTGGCGCGCACCGTCACACGGGCTTTGGCAATCAACTGGATGCCATCCTTTGCCACGGCCGTTACCGGAGGCGTATTGATTACTCTCGGGTTTACCGACATCTGCACGGCTTCAAATACATCACGGCCCGCCAGGTCAATCGCCGTCGCCATCTGAAATGTCAGTTCGATATTGGCTTTCGAGGCCGACACGAGGGCATGCACCACTTTCTCCACATGGCCGCCTGCCAGGTAGTGGGCCTCCAATTCGTCACGGGTCAGCGTCTTCAGTCCGGCTTTGTGGGCCTCGATCATTGCCTGCGCAATGATATAAGGAGGAACTTTACGGATTCGCATCAGGAACAACTGGAGCAAGGAGATGCTCACCCCCGATACCCTTGCCGAAATCCAAAGCAGGAACGGGACATAATAAAAGAAAATGGCCAGCATCAGTATGATCAAGCCGGCAATTACTACAAAAGGAAATGTTGTGTCCATAATCGCATATACATTTAAACATTTATACTCTATCATTTCCGCCGGACTATGACATTGTATCCTTCCACCCGGACAATGACAACCGGCGTTTTCTCGTCAATGAATTCGGTTTCCGATTTGGCTTCCACCGTCGTATCCCCGAACCGGGCTTTCCCGATCGGTGCCAGGCGGGAAAGGGACAGCCCTTCGTCGCCCTCCTTAATGCCCAAGTCACGGCTGGATTCCAGACGAGAATCCACATCCGCATGCAAAGCCAACTTATTCAGCGAACGGGAACGCATCAGCCAGACAAAACCTGCCACGAAAACGACAACCGAAGCAACCAGCGTGATATCCCCGACAAGCATGCCCATGCTATAAGCCCAATACAGGCCTCCGGCGGCGAACAAAACACCCCCGATGCCCGCCAACGTCAATCCCGGCAGGAAGAATATTTCCGCCAGTCCCAACAAGACCGCCGCCAGCATCACGAATACCAGAATAATAAGCTGAATGACCATATCCATATCGATTAATTCTACCAATGCTCCAAATCATTTCCGCAAGAAACGGATCTCCGAATTACGCGCCTGCTTTTCCAACTCTTCCACTTGAGGAATGGATGCCTCCAATCTGGCCTCCAAAGCCAAAATCGTCTCCTTCAGTTGTTCCCGCTTCCCCGGATTCTCCGCATAATCCTGGCGCAAGGAGGCCAGCTTCTTTTCATCTGCGGCAATCTGCTTCTTTAAAGACACGACTTTCTGATAAACGGACTTGGCCTCCGGGGATTTTATTTCATCCCACGTATAATAAATTTTATTGTCCCGGACGACAAAGTCGAAATCCTTCTCGATTTCCTTCTTCCCATACGGAATTTCCTGATGCGCCAACTGGATCAGTTTCGAATAGTCTTCCCCGGCCACCCAGGAATCCCGTATGGACCGGACGGCCGCCCTCGCACGTTTCACTTCCACGTTGTCCGTTTCCACCCGGTCATGATTCTCATTCGGGATAAACAGATATACACAAACTTTCCCTTCCGGTTGGAAGCGGTCGGATGCGAACCATCCTAAGCCTTTCACCTCGTCAAACACAATCATATAATCATTATAGGGCGAATTGAAAGGCATCCCCAGGCGTTCGGGAGCCAGATAAGAATCCGAATTCGTGTGATAACGTGTCACAAACAAGTCATAACCGCCCAAAGCACCGTTCCCTTGCGACGCGAAATAAAGCGTCACGCCGTCGGAAAGGGCAAACGGATAATTATCATCGGCCGTGCCGTTGACGCTTATCGGCAACTGTTTCTCGTCAGCCCATTGGTTCATCAGGAGGGACTGCGTGTAAAGGCAATAACGATTCTCCGCCGTCGGCCGTGCATAATAAATCTTGTCTCCTTTCTGATTCATATAGACGGAAGAAGAGATTCCCTCCTCGTTAAAAAACGCATTGTACGAAACCAGCGATCCGCTCTCCTCGCTCAGGGTATAAGCGGCAAGGAAACCGTCTTTATCCACAACCAGGCTATCGATGATCCGTATGTTCTCGACCTTCTCCATCATGCGCCGGGCATCTTCCAAGACATCCAGACGCGATTCGGCCGTTTCCGTATCCTTTTTCTTCTTCTTCAGCCATTCGATGTACTGTTCATACATATCGACGGCTTTTTCAAAACGATAAGTCTTGCAATACACTTCCCCCAGATAACGGAACGATTCGATGACTTTGCGTCTTACGGCAGAAGAAAGGTGTTTCTCGGCGGCGGCCAGGTCGCCCGTCTCATAGCAGCACACGCCATACCACAGGTTATAGGAAGAATTGCCGGGCGATTGTCTGACCAGTTTTTCAAAAACGGGTTTTGCTTCGGCATACTGCCCTTCATTGTACAATTCCTTGGCTTGATCGAGGCTCTGCGCCTGCAACTGGCCGCAAAGGACGGTCATCCCCAAAGCATAAAGCAGTTTTGTTGCGAACGGTTTCATCTCTTTCTTGTCTTTTTAATAGATTCCGCTTCAAAGATAATCATTAAATTGTGTTTTGTCCTATCTTTGCGCCATATATTTGGAAATATGCCAAACGGACAGAAGAAGAGTTCCCGTGTCTTCCGTCCGAAGCGGCACGACGAACAGGCAAACCGATTATTTATTTCAGAAAACAAATGATAATATGCAAGCATTCCTTACTATCGCGATGTTGGTCGTTTCCAACATCTTCATGACATGCGCCTGGTACGGGCACCTGAAGCTGAAGCAGCAATTCAGTTGGTTCGAACACCTCCCGTTGCTGGGGGTCATCCTTTTCAGTTGGTTCTTGGCCTTCTTCGAATATTGTTTCCAAGTGCCCGCCAACCGCATCGGCTTCCGCGACAACGGGGGCCCGTTCAGCCTGATTCAGTTGAAGGTCATCCAGGAAGTCATCACGCTGGCGGTGTTCGTCGTATTCAGCACCATTGCCTTCAAAGGAGAATCCTTCAGGTGGAACCATGCCCTGGCATTCCTGTTCCTCGTAGCCGCCGTTTACCTTGTATTCAAGAAATAGCCCTCCCCTGCCCTGTCCGCCTGATTTTCTTATACACATGATAAAAGGCGGTGACCAGGAACAAATCGGCGGCAAGCCAGGCGGTCGAGTCCCCGAAGCAGACGGCGAGGTAGCCCCAGACCGGGACAGCCAGCAAACTGACCGCCGCCCGGGCTATCATTTCGGCCACGCCCGAGAACATGGCCAAGTTCGTGAATCCGGAGCCTTGGATGGAATAACGCAGGATGCACAGCAGGCCGACCAAAGGGAAGAAGGTGGCGGAGACATGCAGGTACAGGACGGCGTCCTTCAGTATTTCCGTCTCGCCCGGGTCCACAAGAATGTAAAGAAGACGGCGGGAGCCCGGCATCAGGACCGCAAAGGTGAACGCGGCATAGGCCAGCATCATGCCCGTGCCGGATTTGATTCCCTGCCAGATGCGCTCGGGTTTCCCCGCCCCGTAATTCTGCCCCACATAGGTCGCCATCGCCATGCCCAGGCTTTCAAACGGGCACATGAAGAACATCTTGACGCGGGCCGCCGCCGTGAAAGCCGCCACGCAGGCCGTGCCCAAGGCATTGTTCGCGCTTTGCAGCATGATGCTTCCTATGGCCGTGATGGAGAACTGCAATCCCATCGGCACGCCGATTCCCAACAAGTCTTCCGCCAGCCTCAACCGGAATTTCCGGTCGCCCTTGTCTCCCCGCAAGATCGGGAAATGCCTGTACATATAAAAATAACACAACACCGCCGAGACTCCTTGCGAAACGACCGTCGCCGCGCCGGCGCCCAGCACGCCCCATCCCAGCACCGGGATGCAGAGCAAATCCAGCAGCACGTTCAAGACCGTAGAGAAAATCAGGAAATAAAAAGGCGTCTTGCTGTCGCCCAACGCCCGGATGATGCCGGCGAGCAGGTTGTAGAAGAACGTGCACGGCACGCCGACGAACGTCGCCAGCAGATACAGGTACGCATCCCCGAATATGTTGCCGGGCGTATTCATCATCCGCAGGATGCCCGCGCAAAAGAGGCTTGTCGTGAACGCGATGGACAACGACATGATGACCGCCAACTGCAAGCCGGAAGACACGTAACGCCTCATCGTCACGTAATCGCGCGCGCCGAACCTCTGCGCGACCGGGATGCCGAAGCCGCAGCAGCAGCCGTTGCAAAATCCCAGGATGAGGAAGACGACGGAAGTGCTTGCGCCCACCGAAGCCAAGGCGTCGATCCCCAAGAACTTCCCGACTATCGCCGCGTCTATCAGCGAATAGGCCTGCTGCAACAAATTCCCCAGCACCAGCGGCAAGGTGAAGCCGGAGATAAGATTCAACGGCTTTCCCGCCGTCATTTCCTTCGAAGAAGCCATACGGTTTTCTGATTTTGCGGCAAAGATAGGGAAGATCGGGCGGATTGTGTTTTGCGGCAGGGCAAAAATATCCCG
>CAYRFT010000120.1:0-5833 GCA_964423585.1 uncultured Parabacteroides sp.
GCATTTGCAGGGGAGAATCCGCCCAAACAAACGCCCCGCTCCCCTATTCCTTCCGGAATTGCTTGATCAAGACGGAGGGATGGACCCGCAAATAAGCCCCCGCGGAAAAACTGCCGCTCGCCGGCCTTTCGCTCCACTCCTCGCCCGATGCCGCCCGGCGGTGCCGCTTGTGCAGGTAGAAGTCGGCATCCGCTCCCAGGGTGATGCCCGCCCCTATCCGGAGGGCGTATTCCAATCCGAGGCAGAACATGCCCGTCGAGTCGAACACCGTCCCCGGTTCGTCTGCCGACAGCGCGCTGAAGAACGGGTTTGCCAGCAGCGGGACGTAATCGTGGTTCGCCCACCAGGCCGCCTTGACGCGCAGGTCTTTCAAGTCGGCATAAGCCTTCAGGTAATAACCCGTGCCCCAGTCCATGTCCTCCTCGTGCTTGGAGCAGGCAAAATAGGCCTCCGCCCCTGCCCTCTTCAGCACCGGGTGCGAGAAGTTCCGGCAGACGCCCACCCCTGCCGCCCCGCAGAAATACGTCTGGACCGAGTTCACATGGATCGTATCGATCTCGCCTCCCCGGTGCTGCACCATGACTTGCAAGGGGATGTAAGCATGGAACGGGCTCTCCTCCTCGTTCAGTTTAAGCCGCGACGACAGGCCGAGGATGAAAGTCTCCTGGTGCACATCGTCGCGGAAGATGAAGCTCTGCCAGTCCAGCCACACGTCCAGGTCGAAACGGCGCGACGAGAAAAGGGCCTGCAACCCCGCCTCCGGGTCGGCCGTCAGGTTCAATTCCGTGCTATACAAAGGCTCCGCCAGGCGGTGGTTGCTCTTGCCGTAGATGTCGCCGAACACGAGCGACCACTTTCCCAAATCGACTTGCGCCCGCAGCCAGGGCAAGGCATGGAATCCTTTCTGGTACGTCCCGTTGTTCCACCCCGCAATGCCCTGGTAAGCCGTGTAGGGATAGTTGAACGCGCCCCAATAATGCAGCAGATGCGCGCCCAGTTCCAGCTTCACGTTCGGCAACGGGTAATAAACCGTCTTCGGCCGCAGCCAGAAACCGGGCAGCGAATAACCTTTCTGCAGTTTACCGTCGTATTCGTTGTCTTTGAAGAAAGCCATATTATCCAGCTCCACCAGCCACTTGCCCTGGCTTTCCGGTTCGATCTTCACCTCCGAGCGGTACAGCTTCGCGTCGAGCTGCGCGCCTGCCGTGCAAGCCGCGCCTGCCCAGGCCCACAAAAGAATCCATTTTCTCATTGTCCTTACCTTTTACTTGGTTGCAAATGTAAAAAAAGGAGACGACTCTGCCTGCAAGAACGACGGCCAAATTTCAGCCCGCGCCTCTCCCCTCCCGATGCCTCAGACCCCGAATTTTTCAGGAATGGAATCCATGATTCCGAACAACTCCTCAACCGTCCCGGCCCGCAGCATGGCCACCCGCGTCTGCCTAAAATCCGGTATCCCCTTGAACAGGGGCGTGGCTGCCAGATGCCGGCGGATATGCAGGATTCCCCGGCGTTCGTCCAGGCGTTCCACGCTGTCCGCCACCTGTTCTTTCAGTATGTCCAAATACCAGCGGAAAGGTTCTTCGGGCAACAGTTCGCCGGTCGCCAGATAATGTTTGACTTCACGGAAGATCCACGGGCGGCCGATGCTTCCCCTGCCGATCATGATTCCGTCCACGCCATAGGCATCAAAACGTTGCTTGCAGATTTCCGCGCCGGTCACGTCGCCGTTCCCGATGATCGGGATAGTCATCCCCGGATTCTTCTTGACCTCCCCGATTAACGTCCAGTCGGCCTCCCCGGTGTACATCTGGGCCCGCGTGCGGCCATGAATCGACAACGCCGCAATGCCGCAGTCCTGCAATTGCCCGGCCAGCCCGACGATAATCTTGTGATCGGCGTCCCAGCCCAGGCGGGTCTTCACCGTGACCGGTATGTTCACGGCTTTCACCACTTCCCGCGTGATTTCCAGCATCAACGGGATATTCTGCAACATGCCGGAGCCGGCTCCCTTCCCGGCCACGCGCTTGACGGGGCAGCCGAAATTGATGTCCAATATGTCAGGCCCGGCGGCTTCGCAGATGCGGGCCGCCTCCACCATCGAGGCCACGTCGCGGCCATAAATCTGGATGGCGACGGGGCGTTCTTCCTCCGACACGGCCAGTTTCTGCCGCGCCTTGCCGACGCTGCGGATCAATGCGTCGCTCGAAACGAATTCCGTATAGACCATGTCCGCCCCGAAACGCTTGCACATCAAGCGGAACGCGATGTCCGTCACATCTTCCATCGGTGCCAAGAACACCGGCCGTTCTCCCAAATCCACATTTCCGATTTTCATATCCGACTTGCTTCTCTTTTGCGCAAAGGTACGGAATTAATGGTTTTTAAATGCGGAGGAAGGGACGGGGAATAAAAAAACGCTTGCGTTCAGAAATACCAGTTCAGGCCTATCAGGATATTCCGGCCCCTGATTTTGTAGCGCGTGTCGGTATTGCTCAAATCCCCATAGACGGTGTAGGAATACCGCCTTGAATCCAGCAGGTTCGTGGCCGACGCGATAAAGTCGAACTGCCCGTGCCTGTAGGTGATTTCCGCGTCAACGAGGAACGTGTTCTTCCTCGACCCCGCGCCGGAGGTCCTCAGATAATGCTCCCCGTTCAGCTTTATGCTCATGTCTTCCGTCGGGTAAAACGTCGAGAGGCATTTCTGGGTCAGATGCCGCGAGGAGGAATTCAGGAGATCCGAGGTCAGGTAATCGTACCTGAACCCCGCCCCGTACTCGATGTCCATCCAATCCAAGGGACTCGACTTCACGGACAAGCCCGCATTGACGTTCCCCACGTCAAACGCCGCCGTGCGCCCGTTCTGCTCGATCGGCATATCGTGGTTCTGCCAGGAGACCTTCAGCTCCACCGTCCCGTCCAGGAAATCCACGCCCTTGCTGACGTTCCCGTCCGCAAACCACAGCTTGTACTTGTCGTCCCCCGGCTTATACGCATAATACACGCAGCCGTCGTCCACCTGCTTCGAGATGCTCCTTTTCGTGTTCTCGTCGGAATAGGTCGCGCTCAGGTTGACAAAGAGCATCTCGGAGGGGTCCGCATACCCGAGCCGCCCGCCGAACCTCTTTTCGGACCTCCCGTCATAGCTGAGGAAGCCGGCCCTCATGGACCGGTAGTCCGTCATCACGGGGACGGTATAGAACAGGTCGTTCCCCGGGAAGGAATTGCCCGCGGAAGCATTCGCGAAGAGCGTCCACCGCGACAGGAATTTCCACTTCAGATACACCTCGGGCTTCACGTAAAGTTTGGTCTCCGGCAACTCGCCCTTGAAACGATAGGCCGAGAAAGGCAGCCGCAAATCCAGCCTGAACGTCTCGTCCCGGTATATGGCTTCGGGATTCAGCCGGGCGCCCCAATGGCTCACGTGCAAGTCGCCCCGGTACTCGTCATCGGCATCGGCGTAGCGGCTTTCGAAGTCGTAAACATTCCCATAGACATCGAGGTCCGCCCCCAAGGACCATCTCCCGAGGGCATGGGCATACTTGAAATTCGTGTTCGTGAAAAAGTTGCCCTTCACCACCTTCTGCCGCTTGTCGGGCTGCCCGACGGCCTCCAGCTCTTCCGGGATATGGGTATAGGTGTTGAGCGACATGACCTGGAAGATGTCATTGCCCGCCTTCCGGATGTATTTCAGCCTGTTTTCCGCATGACAGGTATTGATGTCGGCGACGCTGCGGTAGCTGAAATCCCCGCTTATCCCGGAAGCATACGTGTGCCAGCCCGCCTTGAACGAGAGTTCGTCGGAAAGGTAATAGCTTTCCTTGTCGGCCGTGGCGGTCACGGAGGCCTCCAGGAGCCTGTCCCGTACCGAGCTCGCCTCGTCCGTGCCCTTTACCAGCACGCTGTCGCCGAGGAAATAGGACGTGGCGACGCCCTGGTCGTAGGTGTTCTTGTCGTCCGTGTAGATGACCTGCGATTTTATCTGGGCGGATTCAGACAGTTTCCACATGCTGCTGTTGCTGAATATATGCGTCCGGTTGAACCGGCTCCTGTCGCTGCCAAGGTCGGCGGAGGTCGAAGGGGCGGACTTCAGGTTCGGGGAAATGCTGTTGCCCGGGTACATGTACAACAGATCGTCGATGGTGAGCGACTTCCCTTCCCCCGCGATGTCCTTCCCGGAGTTGTTCGACTTCAGCGTGGAGGCGCTTTGGCTTTCCGGCGAGAAGCGGGCGGCGAACAGCCCTGCCTCCCACAGCCCCTCGTCGGGCGAGAAGCCGCCCTTCCCCGACACGTTCCCGCCCCACGAAGACTTCGCCCCGTCCTTGAGCTTCAGGTTTATCGCGGTTTCCGTGCCGAGGTTCGTCCCCCTGAGGGCCTTGACGGCCTGATGGTTTTCTATGACTTCCACGCGGGCAATGTCCCCGTATGAAATGTTGTTCGTCGCTATATTGTACTTGCCGCCGAACAAATCGATGCCTTCGATATAGAACTTGTTCACGGGCTCGCCGTTGTAGGATATTTTCCCGTCGCCGGCCACGCTGATTCCCGGCATGTTCGTCAACACGTCGCCGATGGTGCGGTCCTTGGCCGTGGCGAAACCGGCGACGAAATAGCTCGTGGTATCCTGGCTCCGGATGATTTTGTCGGCCTTGACGGCCACCTCCCGCAGCTCGAACGACTTTTCTTCCAGCTTCACGGTGAAGTCGCGCCGCCCCGGCGACAGGCTGAACTCCTGCCGCTCATATCCCAAGCACGACACCTGCACGACGAACGCCGAGAGGCTGTCTTCCGCCACTTGCAAGGAAAAAGCGCCGTCGTCGGCCGTCGCCGTGTAGGCCACGATCCCGTTGCCAGCACCGCGGCGGACGACGACGTTGGCCCCCGAAACGGGTTCAAGGGTCTTGCTGTCGCGCACGACGCCCCTCACGGGAGCGGTCTGTGCCAAGAGGGGCAGAACGCCGCACAACAGGAGGGCCGGCAGCAGCATACGCCTCGCGCGGATCCTGTCAATACCGCTCCATCGCATCGTAGTTGGCCCCCGCTTTCGGTTTCCGCCTTCTTGCCAAAGACGAAGAACTGTTGAGTTCGACTTTCAGCCCCGAAGTCGCCGACAGGAACGCCAAGGGGTCCTTGATGTAATTCCTGTACGCCTTCAGGTATTTTTCCCTCGTGGTGTCCGTGTACTTGAGGGGCAGCAGCGCGATGTCGGCCCCGCTGCCCCGGAGGCCGGCGAAGACGAACGAATAATGCTTCGCGGTGTCATACACCTCGAGGATAAGGCCGGGCAGGCCGTGGAACTTCCAGGGGCCGTCGCTGACGGGTATCTCGTCGGTAAACCAGGCCTCGTAGGTGCGCCCCCTGAAGCTGCAGGTGGCCTTCGTGCAGGTATAATCCCCTATTTTCTTCCGCTCGCCGGAGATGGCCCAGCCGAAGTCCGGCAAATCTTCCGTGTACCTGTAATACTCGCCTCCCACGTTGTCGGCGTAGTCAATCTTTTTGCCCTTGAAGTCTTTCAAGACATTGTACATCGCCACCCGCTTCCCGTATTTGCCCGCACCGCCGGCGAGGATGTCCGCCTGGACGGCCGGGGCTTGGTCGGACAGCAGCAACGAGTCCAACATATAACTGCGTTCGCTAAAGAACAGCGACTTGTCCTTGTTGAACCTCAGAACCATCATGTCGTCGGTAGTCGCCGTGCTTGTGGTATCTTTCAGGAAACTGAGCCTGTAGAGGCACTCCATTTTCGCCTTGTCTGCCGTCTGGGCAAACGCCGATGCCGTACACATGACGCATGCGGCAAGTAAAAAAACTGATTTTCTCATGACTATAAA
>CAYRFT010000121.1:0-5821 GCA_964423585.1 uncultured Parabacteroides sp.
TTCGCCTTTGCCTTTTCCGTGCCAAATCCAAAGGATAAATTCCTATCTTTGCAAAAAATATTCATTCATGAAGAAGATACAATGTTGGATGTGCCTGCTGCTGGCGATAGCCTGCCTGCCTGCCTGCCGGGGGAGGGAAAGGGGAGAAGCGCGGGTGATATCCGTCACCATCGAGCCGCAGCGGTATTTTGCGGAGAAGATAGCCGGAGGCCTTTTCCAGATCTGTTGCGTGACGCCTGCCGGACAAAGCCCGGAAACATACGACCCGACACCCCGGCAAATGATTCAAATCAGCCGGAGCCGGGCCTATTTCCGCATCGGCGGGCTCGGTTTTGAACAGGCCTGGATGAAAAAACTGCAAAGCCAGAACCCGGGCATGGCCGTCTTCGACCTTTCGGAGGGGATGGAGCTGGTCCGGAACCGGGAAGAAGGCGGAACGCATCGCCACGGGGCGGTTGACCCCCATATCTGGACTTCGATCGCGGGGGCCAAGGTCATTGCCCGGAACACGTACCAGGCTTTCCTCGAACTCGACCCGGAAAACCGGGAGGCTTATCAGGCCGGTTATCGCCGCCTGCTGGAAGAAATAGGGCGCACGGAGGCGGAAATGAAGCCGTTGTTGCAGCCGTTGGCGGGTACGGCCTTCATCATCTATCATCCGGCGCTGACCTATTTTGCCCGTGAGTTCGGCCTGCGGCAGCTCTGCATCGAACAGGAGGGGAAAGAACCTTCGCCGGCACAGATGAGGGAATTGCTGGAGGAGGCCGCCCGCTCGGAAGCGAAGGTCGTTTTTGTCCAGCAGGAGTTCGACCGGAAGAACGCCGGGATAATAGCCAGGGAAACCGGGTGCCGGTTGGCGGTCATCAATCCGTTGAGCTATGACTGGCAGGGAGAAATGATTCGTTTGGCAACCATATTGGCGGGGAAAGATGGACAAGCTGATTGAACTGGCGCAGGTGACGGCCGGCTATGACCGGAAAATCGTCTTGAAGGATGTCTCTTTGACAATCCGGGAACATGATTTCCTGGGAATCATCGGGCCGAACGGCGGCGGCAAGACAACCTTGCTGAAAGTCATCCTTGGCCTGCTGGCCCCCAAGGCCGGGGAAGTCCGCTATTACCGCCAAGGCGAGCCTGTCCGTGGAATAAAGGCCGGCTATTTGCCCCAGATGAGCAACATCGACCGGAAATTCCCGATCTCCGTGCGGGAGGTGGTTGCCTCCGGTTTGGTGTCGGAAAAACCGCTCTTCCGTTCTTATACGGCGGCGCAGCGGGAACGCATCGAAGAAGTCATCGTGCAGATGGGGTTGGAAGACGTGCGGAAGCATTCGATAGCCGAACTTTCCGGCGGGCAATTGCAGCGCGTGCTGCTGGGGCGTTCCATCGTCTCCCGCCCGCAGGCCTTGATTTTGGATGAGCCTGATTCGTATGTGGACAAGCGGTTCGAATCGAAATTCTATCCGCTGCTCGAGGAAATCAACCGGGAAAGCGCCGTTGTCTTGGTATCGCACGACATCGGCACCGTGCTTTCCATGGTGAAGAATATCGCCTGCGTGAACGAATCCCTCCATTATCATTCGGGCACGGATATTTCATCCGAGTGGCTGGACAAGCATTATGCCTGTCCGATAGAGCTGGTCGGGCACGGGAATTTGCCCCATCGCATATTGAAGAATCATGAACATGCAACCGATTGAACGATGTGCCCTCCGGTCTTAGCTTTCATCGGGATTCCTGAACTGGGCATGATAGCCGGCATCGCCGTGATTTTGCTCGGCTGCAAGGCGGTATCCCAGAATCCGTTTATCGGCCGGAA
Source organism: uncultured Parabacteroides sp. (assembly GCA_964423585.1). Taxonomy (GTDB): domain Bacteria; phylum Bacteroidota; class Bacteroidia; order Bacteroidales; family Tannerellaceae; genus Parabacteroides. Next base: position 1,817 of record CAYRFT010000121.1, read on the forward strand.
ACAGAAATTGCTCTGGATGCTGACGATCGTGGTCCTGAACTGGATCGGCCTGCTGTGGTATTATTATGTCTTTTATATGAGGAACAACGAAGAATGAAAAGTGCTGACAAGATATTGATTACGGGAGCCAGCGGCTTTATCGGCGGCTTCCTGGTGGAGGAGGCCTTGAAACGGGGATATGAGGTTTGGGCCGGAATCCGGGCGCATAGCAGCCGGAAACGTTTGCAGGACGGACGGATCCGTTTTATTGAACTGGACTATGCCCATGAAAAGGAACTGGATGCCCAGGTGGAAGCCTTTGCCCGGGAGAACGGGGGTTGGTGCCATGTCATTCATAATGCCGGGCTGACCAAGACCACCGACAAGGCTCTTTTCTATGAAGTGAATGCCGAGAACACGCGCCGCCTCATCGGGGCGTTGTCCCGCCATTGCCCTCCCCGGAAATTCTTGTTGATGAGCAGCCTTGGCAGTTACGGCATCGGGGACGAGACGGGCTTCACGCCGATCAGGTTGGCGGATCCGCAAACGCCGAACACGGATTATGGGAAAAGCAAATTGCAGGCGGAGAATTATCTGCGGGGACAGGATTCTTTCCCTTACGTCATTCTGCGCCCTACGGGTGTCTATGGCCCGGGCGAAAAAGATTATTTCTTGGAAATAAAAAGTATCCGGCAGGGCTTGGATTTGGCGGTCGGGAAGATACCGCAACGGATTACCTTCATCTATGTGAAGGATCTGGCCCGTGTCGCATTGTCAGCCCTTGAAAAGGAAGACATTCGCAACCGGGAATATTTTGTGGCAGACGGCGATGTCCACACGGATGCTTCTTTTGCCCGCTTGGTCCAGGAGCTTCTGCAGAAGAAGCATGTCTTCCATGCCCGCGTGCCGCTGCCGTTGGTCTATGCGGCTTGCGTCCTCTCCGAAAAAATCGGCAAGCTGTTCCATAAGAGCATGACACTGAACAGCGACAAATACCAGATATTGAAGCAGCGGAACTGGATCTGCGACATTGCGCCCCTGCAGCGGGATTTGGGATTCCAGGCGGAATATCCGCTCCGCCGGGGATTGGAAGAAAGCATCCGCTGGTACAGGCAGGAAGGCTGGCTGTGAGAAGTTCAAAGGATGTCTTTGCTTAAATCACCGGAGGAAGCGACTTCACCGGAGGAATACATGCGGGCCGGATCCGAGTTGTATGCCAGCTTGTATGATTTTTCACCGTCGAAACTTATGAAATGGATCGTCAAGTCCACGGTTTCCCCTTGCGTGTCGGGAAGGGATGACAAATCGAAAGATACCAATCCTTCCGCCGCATACAAGGCACCGTCTCCGTATGCCTGATGCCGGAATTCGAGGGAGTAGGGGTCGCTGTCGTCTTCCCCGGCCGGAATCAGGCTGACGAGATGCCTGACTCCCTGTCCTCCGAAGTTGGCGGCGAAACGGATGTCCAAATAACCGCCGCCTATGGCCATCGCTATCATTTCCACGGGGTCGGTCCCGTAGATGGAATCGTTTTCGGCCGCCAGATAGGGCGCAATCTCTTTTGTCAGGATGTTTTCTATCCAATTGATCTTTATGCCGTGGCTGTAGCCCGGGATGGAATCGGACAGCATGGTATAATTGACCTGCGCCCTCGTCTTTGAAAAATTATACTCGGGGTAGTTTGTCGCGAACGGCCATAGCTTTTCGCCGTTGTCCCGGCGCAGGTAATACGTGCTGCCGTCCGGCACGACTGTCATGATTTCAATGGCAAATTTGCCCAACGAATAATCGTCATCGTCATCGCAGGCGCTCGACCCGAATAGTCCCGCCATTGCCAGCGCCAATCCCATGTACTTCCTGAATTTCATATTGCTTTCTCCTTAGTTATTTTTAGTTCTTGTAAAAGGGGAGATGCCATTTGCTTGCTTTTCGCTGCATATCCGGGGGCAAAAAGGAATTATTGCCTGACACGCCCGACGATCAACGCCGCTGCACGGGACGAAGCCCCCGGCTCCCCGAGTATCCGGATCATTTCATCGTAATCATGCAGCATGGCCTCCCGGTAGGCTTTGTCGTGCACGATGCGTTTCAGTTCGGCCGTGATGTTTTCTTCCGAGAAACGCCCGCCGAAGAGTTCTTGCACGACTTCCTTCCCGGCGATCAGGTTGACCAATGAGATGTAGGGGGTATGGAAGAAATGCCGGAAAATGAACGAGGCGAGCCGTCCCGCCCGCACGTAATAGCAAACGACCTGCGGCACCCGGAACAAGGCCGTCTCGAGGGTGGCCGTCCCCGATGTGACGAGGGCCGCGTCGCTATGTTGCAGAAGAGGATACGTCTGCCGGGAAAGAATCCGGACGGACGCATCCGTGTACTGCTGGTAGTATCCGGGCTCTATTCCCGGCGCCCCGGCTATGACGGGCTGGTATTCCGGGAAGCGGGCGGCCACCCGCAGCATGACGGGCAGGTTGTCCCGGATCTCCTGTTCGCGGCTGCCTGCCAGCAGGGCGAGGATGGGTTTGTCGGCCAGCCGGTTCATCCGGAAGAAGGCGGACTTCCCGACTGGTTCTTTCGTTTGGTAGTCCGCGACGGAATCGACGGAGGGGTTCCCCACGTAATCCACCTCGTAGTCCAGCCGCCGGAAGAACGCGGGCTCGAAGGGGAGGATGGAATAGAGATGGTCCACGTATTTCCGGATGGCCTTGATGCGGTATTGCTTCCATGCCCATATTTTCGGCGAGATGTAGTAGTGCACCGGCACGCGGAGGACCGTCTTCGCGTATCTGGCTATCTTCAGGTTGAAGCCCGGATAGTCAACCAAGATGACGGCATCCGGCCTGTACCGGCGGATGTCTTCCCGGCAGGCCCGCATGTTGCGGAGCAGGGTGCGCAGGTGCATGATCACGGGGATGAAACCCATGAAGGCCATTTCGCGGTAATGCTTCACCAAGGTTCCTCCCGCCTGTTTCATCAGGTCGCCTCCCAGGAAACGGAATTCCGCCCGGCCGTCGGCCTGCTTGATGGCGCGCATCAGGTTGGAGGCGTGCAGGTCCCCCGACGCTTCGCCGGCTATGAGGTAGTATTTCATGGCAGGGGAGGGGTTAGAGGTTCCACGTTTGCAGCTCCTGCATGAAGGCGTAGTCGGTTATGTCTATCTTGCAGGGGACGAGCGACGCATAGCCTTCGTCCAGCAGTTTGACGTCGTTGTCGTCGTGCGGGTCGTCGTTCCGGAAATAGCCGGACAGCCAGAAGACGGCCTCCCCGAAGGCATCTTCGCTCCGCATGAATTCCTTCACCCAGCGGCCGTCGGCCTGGCGGCATATCTTCACGCCCTTCACGGGAATGCCGGTGGGGACGTTCAGGTTCAGGAATGTCCCGTGGGGAAGCCCCTTCTCCAGGATCTTTTCGGCCGTCGCCCTTCCTAAGCGGCAACATTCGGTGAAGTCGGCATCCGCCCGGGGGTCCAGCAAGGAGACGCCCAAGGATGGGATGTCCAGGATGCACCCTTCGGCGGCCGCGCCCATCGTGCCGGAATAGGCGACGCATATCGACATGTTCCCGCCGTGGTTGATGCCGGAGACCAGCAGGTCCGGTTTCCTGTCCAATACCTCGTTGACGGCCAGCTTGACGCAATCGACCGGCAGTCCCGTGCAGCTATACACCGTCATGCCCGGAATTTTCCATTCCGTCTTGTATTTGATGGGTATCAGCGAGGTGATCGCGCTCGACATTCCCGAGCGGGGCCCGTCGGGGGCCATCACCACCAGGTCGCCCAAGTCTTTGAGGGACTTGGCCAGCTCTTGGATTCCTTTTGCCCTGAACCCGTCGTCGTTTGTAATCAATATCAGCGGTCTGTTTTTCTTTTCCATGTTTCGTGTCTGTTTATCGGAGGGCAAAGATACATGAAGCCCGCGACATTCGCATCAAAACCCGGCGGGAATTCATGAAGCGGGCGGGGGTTCCGGGCCGCGGGGCATGGAGGACGCGGGTTTTCCGCCCTCCGGGAAGCCTTTCTTTCCGCTTGAA
>CAYRFT010000122.1:0-5799 GCA_964423585.1 uncultured Parabacteroides sp.
CATGAATCCAACAGTACTCAACCCTTGAGTCCTCCCGGTCACGCATGAATCCGGCAGCACTCACCCCTTGACCTCTGCCGGCCACGCATGAATCCAATAGCACTCAGCCATGAAAGCTGCCGTTTACGGGCGGATTTGGCTTCCCCAAGCGGCGGGAGGGGGTAAAATTCCGGGAAAAAACGGGAACGGCCCTTTCGGGCGGGGCAGGGAGGCGGGACGCGCGGGGTTTTGCAGGCGCGGGGCAGGATTTTACCCTCCGATTTTGGCCGCCAGCCGCTGCCCGGCAAAGATATCCAAGCAACGTTGCTGGTTCGTTTCGTCGGGCGCCTTCATCGGGTATCGGCGCGGGTTGTAGATGCTGCCCAACTTGTCGTGCTTGTTCCTCCCGATGTCGTGGTAAACCAGCAGGTTGACCATCTCCGGCGGTTTGGGAAGGCTCGCGAGGAACGCGGCCGACTTGCGCATGTTGTCTTCGTCGGCATTCACCCCTTCGATTAGCGGGATCCGGATCCAATAAGGGACATCCGAGGCGGCGACCAGCCGTAGATTCGCCAAGACGCGCCCGTTGGGAACGCCGCAATAGCGCCGGTGCTTTTCCGCGTCCATCATCTTCAGGTCCACCAAGAACAAATCGCATTGCGCGGCCACCCGCCGGACGACATCTTCCGGTGCGTACAGCGTGGTATCGACGGCCCGGTGGATGTCTTCGCGCCCGCACCGCGCGAGGAGCTCCAGCAGGAAGCCGGGCTGCATCAGGGGCTCGCCGCCGCAGAAGGTCACGCCGCCTTCCGACCTGTCCATCACGGCGGTTTCCTTTTCTATCTCGCGCATGGCCTCGTCGGCCGTCCATTCCCGCCCGGCAATCTCCAAGGCGCAGGCCGGGCATACGTCCGCGCACGTCCCGCACATCTTGCATTTCCCTGTGTCCGTGACGATGCCCGAGCTTGTCAGCCGCAAGGCCTCCTCCGGGCACGCCGTCACGCACGTCCCGCAGCCGAGGCATTTCTTCCGCGTGTAAAGCTTGACGGGCTTCGTCCCGATGCCTTCCGGGTTATGGCACCAGACGCACGACATCGGGCAGCCTTTCAGGAACAAGGTGATGCGGATGCCCGGGCCGTCGTTGATGGCATACCGTTTGATGTCGAAGAGGAGTCCCATGTCAGAACGATTCCTGCTCGGTGCGCGCGATCACGTCGGCTTGCAGGTCGGCATTCATGTCGTTGAAGTAATCGCTGTAACCGGCCACGCGGACCAGCAGGTCGCGGTAATCTTCGGGGCATTTCTGTGCGGCGTACAGCGTTTCCGTGTCCACGATGTTGAACTGGATGTGATGGCCGCCCAAGGCGAAGTAGGTGCGGATGAGGGAGGCCAGCTTGGCCACGTCTTCCTCGCGCTTCAGCAGGCTCGGCATGAAACGCTGGTTCAGCAACGTGCCGCCGCTCTTCACCTGGTCCAGTTTGCCCAACGATTTGATCACGGCGGAAGGCCCGTGCGTGTCGGCCCCGTGCGAAGGGGACGTGCCGTCGGAGATGGCCCTTCCCGCGAGGCGGCCGTTGGGCGTCGCCCCCATCACCTTGCCGAAATAGACGTGGCAGGTGGTGGAGAGCATGTTCAGGTGGAAGCATTCGCCTTTCGTGTTGGGCTTGCCCTCGATGGCATCGTACAGGTCGTTGAATACCCGGACGGCCACGGAATCGGCCTCGTCGTCGTCGTTTCCGAAGAAAGGCGTGTGGTTCAGGATATATTGGCGCATCACCTCGTGCCCGGTGAAGTTGTCGTTCATCGCCCGCAGCATTTCCTCCATCGTGTAGCGTTTGTCTTCAAAGACATGTTTGCGCAGCGAGCAGAGGCTGTCCGTGATGGTGCCCAGCCCGGTGCATTGGATGTAGGTCGTGTTGTAGCGCGGCCCGCAGTTGTAGTAGTCTTTCCCTTTGGCGATGCAGTCGTCGATGAAGAGGGAAAGGAACGTCGCGGGGGCGTACTTGGCGAACATGCGGTCGATGTAATTGCTGACGCGCACCTTCATGTCCACGAAGTAACGGATTTGCTTCAGGAAGGCCGCATACAGGTCTTCGAATGTCCCGAAAGAGCCGGCCTCGCCCGTCTCCAGCCCGACTTTCCTGCCCGAGACCGGGTCGGTGCCGTTGTGGAGCGTCACCTCTAAAATCTTCGGCACGTTCAGGTATCCCGTCAGCACGTAGGCTTCTTTCCCGAAGGCTCCCACCTCGATGCAGCCGCTGCACCCTCCTTCGCGCGCGTCGGCCAGGCTTTTCCCTTGCCGCATCAGTTCCTGGATATATACGTCCGGGTTGAACACGGAGGGATAGCCGTGCCCTTGGCGGATGACTTTGCAACCGGCATGCAGGAAACGTTCGGGCGTGCGGGAGCTGACGTGGATGGCGCTCCCCGGCTGCAGGATGTGCAGCTCCTCGATGGTTTCGAGCATGATGTACGACACTTCGCTGACACCGTCGCTGCCGTCTGGCTTCACGCCGCCGATGTTCAGGTTCGTGAAGTCGTTGTAGGTCCCGCTTTCTTTGGCGGTGATGCCCACCTTGGGAGGCGCGGTATGGTTGTTGACCTTGATGAAGAAGCACGACATCAACTCTTTGGCCTGGTCGCGGGTCAGCGTGCCGTCGGCGATGCCTTTTTCGTAGAAGGGCGCGAGGTGCTGGTCGAAATGCCCCGGGTTCATGGCATCCCAGCCGTTCAGTTCGGTAATCGTTCCCAAGTGGACGAACCAGTACATCTGGATGGCCTCCCAGAAGTCGCGCGGGGCATGGGCGGGGACGCGGCGGCATACTTCCGCAATCCGGCGCAGCTCGGCGGCCCGCTTCGGATCCCGTTCGGTCAGGCTCATTTCGTCAGCCAGGTCCGCATGGCGGTTGGCGAACAGGATGGCGGCGTCGCACGAGATGGCCATCGCCTGCAGCTCTTCCTGCTTGTCGGTGGCTTCCGGGTCGTTCATGAAGTCGAGCGACCCGATGTGCTCCTGTATCCTCTCTTTCAGGTCGGCCAGTCCATAGCGATATACTTTCCCGTCGAGGGCGGTATGCCCGGGAGCCCGTTGCTCCATGAACTCGGTGAACATGCCCGCCTCGTAGGCTTCCTTCCATTCTTTCGGGACATGGTTGAAGATGCGCTCGCGCTGCGTCCGCCCCTTCCAGTAGGGAATCACTTCGCGTTCGTAGGTATCGATGTCTTCTTGGCTGATGGCATAGCGTTGCAGCTCGCGCGTGTTCAGGACGTGCAAGTCCTCCACGCTGTGGCAGGTCAGCTCCGGGAAGGTGGGGACCGCCTTGGGGCGCGGCCCTCGTTCGCCTACTATCAGTTCGTCTTTGCCGATGTAGATGGTCTTCCGCCTGCATATCTCGAGGAAGTTGAGGGCGCGCAGGATCGGGATGGGATACTTCCCTTCGTTCTCCTTGTAAAACCTCGTCTCGATCAGGGCCCTCTCGATGGAGAGGGAGGGCTGTGCCTCGAACGATTCCTTGCGCAGCCGTTTGATACGGTCGTTCATGCCCATCATGTTCGCTTCATTGGAGGGGGCGAAGTTGCACGAGCTTCCGGGAGCCCGCTGCGCGGACCGTCGTGCCGCCCGGGGTGTTGACATATTGACTTTCATGTTAGAATTGGTTGTGTGATTATGTTGCGGGCGTAAAGATACTACTTCGCGCAGACATATCAGCCGGGGGCGGCCGTTTTGCCCTATAAAAAATATTAATGCCTCTCCTTGCCGGGAACAAGCCCCGCGCACGGGGGTGTTCAGAGGTAGCGCAGCTCTTTCCCGCGGGCATTCTCGCGGAGGAGGCCGTCGTGCCAGGCCACCTCTCCGTTGACCCAGGTCGTGTCGATGGCGTGGTGGAACGTATAGCCCTCGAACGGGGACCACCCGCACTTGGAGAGGATGTTGTCCCTGCTTACCGTCCACGCCCTGCCAGGGTCGATCAGCACGAGGTCGGCATAGTAACCCGGCCGTATGTAGCCCCTCCGGTCGATGCGGAAGAGCTCGGCAGGGCGATGGGCCATCATATCGGCTACTTTCTCGCAGGAAAAGCATCCTTTCGCGGCCAGCTCCAGCATGGCGACCAAGGAATGCTGCACCAGCGGGCCTCCCGAAGCCGCTTTCAGGCAGGAGCCTTCCTTCTCGGAGAGGAGATGGGGCGCATGGTCGGTGGCGACGACATCGATCTTGCCATTGTTGACGGCCTCGCGCAGGGCCGTCCGGTCCGCCAGCGTCTTGATAGCCGGATTCCATTTGATACGGTTGCCGAACAAGGCGTAATCGCCGTCGTGGAACCACAGGTGATGGACGCACGCCTCCCCGGTAATCTTCTTGTCCTTCAGCGGGAGGCTGTTGTCGAGCAGGGTGGTCTCCCGGGCAGTCGATAGGTGGAGGAGGTGCAGGCGCGTGCCCAGCCGGGCGGCCAGCGCGACCGCCTCCGAGGAAGAAGCGTAGCAGGCCTCCTCGCTCCGTATCTTGCTGTGCAGGGCGATGCCGGGGTCCGGGCCATAGAGCCGCGTGTAATAGGCGATGTTCCGCCTGATGACCTCTTCCTTCTCCGCGTGGACGGCGACCAGCAGGCCGCTCTCTCCGAAGATTCTCTCGAGTGTCTCTTTCTTGTCCACCCGCATGCCCCCTGTCGAGGAGCCGAGGAACAGCTTCACGCCCGGGACGCGCGACCGGTCCAGCCGGCGGATGTCTTCCAGGTTGTCGTCCGTCCCTCCGAAGAAAAAGGAATAGTTGGCTGCGGAGGTCTCCGCCGCCCGGCAGAACTTCCATTCGAGAGCGTCGGGGGTGGTCGTCGGGGGCTTCGTGTTGGGCATGTCCATGAAGGAGGTGACACCGCCCGCCACGGCCGCGCGGCTCTCGGTGCGTATGTCCGCTTTGTGCGTCAGTCCCGGCTCCCTGAAATGGACCTGATCGTCGATGCAGCCCGGCAGCAGCCACTTGCCTTGCGCGTCAACGACCGTTTTCGCCTCGCGGAAGGCCTCGCGGGGAGCGTCCCCCTCATACACCGCCTCGATCATCTCGCCGCCGAGCAGCACCGCCCCCCGGTAGCACCGCCCTTCGTTGATGATGCGGGCATCCTTTATCAATGTCTTGTTCATGTTCATGCGCTTTGCGATTCACGTCCCAAAAATAGGGAATTTTGTCCGAATGTCGTTCCCCGCCGCCTCCTTTTGTCACGGCTTGCCGCGCGCCTTGCGCGGGAGGGCGGGAGGGGAGGAGGCACCCTGCGGCAGAATGCGTGTCTTTGCGGGGCGGACGGGGGTGCGACGGCCCGGCGCGGCATGGATGAATCACCTTGCGGAGTTCACGGTGCGGTATTCGCTGGGCGACTTGCCCAGGTTCTTCTGGCAGTAGCGGCTGAAGTAGTTGACGGACGTGAAGTTCATCTCGTCAGCTATCTGCGTGATGGAGAGCCTGTCATCGTTGAGATATTCCCTAATAATGGCTGCGGCCGCGCGGTTGATATGCTTTGAAACGCTTTCGCCACTGACGCGCCTTATCGTCTCCGAGAGGTATTTGGGGGTCACGTTGAGCCGCGAGGCATAGTAGGCGACTTCGCGGTGCGTTTTCGGGCGGCCTCCCTCTATGAGCATGAAGAACCGGCGGGAGATATAGCCCACGCGGTCTGTGGCGAGAATGTCCTCGTTCGAGGACGAGTGGAAGTCGAACAAGTCGTAGATCATCGTCTGCAAAAGGCTTCCGATCATCTCTTCATAGAAGCGGTGGCTGCTTTCGCCCATGCGCATGCGGATGTTGTCGAGGTCGCGGGAGAACGTCTGCGCGTC